>CALMVT010000365.1 GCA_937873175.1 uncultured Acetobacteraceae bacterium
GCGTTGGTCCTGCCGCATGTGGTGCCCGGCGGCTTCGCCTTGTCGCTGCTGTGCCGCATGGGCATCGCGGTGGTGTTCGCGCTGTCGTTCAACATGCTGCTCGGCCAGGGCGGGATGCTCGACTTCGGCCATGCGGTGTTCTTGGGGTTCGGCGGCTTCCTCGCCATGCACGCCATGCGGCTCGCGGACGCCGGCTGGTGGCTGCCGCTGCCCGCCTTGCCGCTGGCGGGGGCCGTGGGAGGCCTCGCGGCGGCGGTCCTCGCCGGCTGGGTGTCCACCCGCCGCGCCGGCACCGCGTTCGCCATGATCACCCTGGGCGTCGCCGAACTCGCCACCGCCGTCGTGCTGCTGCTGCCCGGCGTGTTCGGCGGCGAGGAGGGCTTGTCCGGCGACCGTTCCTCCGGCCCGACGCTGTTCGGCTACGATTTCGGCACGCAGATCCAGGCTTACCACCTGATCGCCGCCTGGGCCTGGGCGGCGGCGCTGCTGATGTGGCTCTACACCCGCACCCCGCTCGGCCGCCTCGCCAACGCCGTGCGCGACAACCCGGAGCGCGTCGGTTTCCTGGGCTACGACCCGGCCCGCATCCGCCTGCTGGTGTTCGCGCTGAGCGGCCTGTTCGCCGGGATCGCCGGGGGCCTCGCCGCACTGAACGATGAGATCGTGACCGCCGGCATCTTGTCGCCGGAAGCGTCGGCCGGCGTTCTCCTGATGGCCTTCATCGGCGGCGTCGGCACCTTCTGGGGGCCGGTGGTGGGCGCGGTGCTGATCACCTTCCTGTCGGTGGCGCTCAGCATCGTGACGGACGCCTGGGTGCTGTATAGCGGACTGCTGTTCGTGGCGATGGTGGTGTGGGCGCCGGGCGGGATTTCCGGGATCGTTTTGGCGCACGCGCCGCTGGTCCGCGCCGGGCTGGCCGGGCGGCTGCTGCCGTCCTACGCCGCGATGCTGCCGGGCCTCCTTCTGGCGCTGGCCGGCACGGTGGGCCTGGCCGAGCTTGGCTTCCGGCTGCAGGCGGTGCGCAACGGCGCGTCGCCGCGGCCCGTGTTCGGCTTGGCGCTGGACCCGCAAGGCGTGCTGCCCTGGCTTGCCGCGGCGCTGCTGCTGTTCGCGGGCGCCTTCTTGCTGCGCCGTGCGGCGCCGGCGGCCAAGGCGGCGTGGCAGGATGCCAGCGCTGCGGCCCACGCCGCATGACCCCGGCCTTGCAGGTTGCCGGGCTGCACAAGGCGTTCGGCCCCACCAAGATCATCCGCGGCGTCGATCTCGCGGTTGCCCGCAACGAGCGCCATGCGGTGATCGGCCCGAACGGCGCGGGCAAATCGACGCTGTTCCACCTGATCTCCGGCCGGCTGTCCGCCGACGCCGGGCAGATCCTGCTGCACGGCCAGGACATTTCCGGCCTGTCCCCGCACGCCATCTTCAACCGCGGCCTGGCCCGCAGCTTCCAGGTGACCAGCCTATTCCCGCGCCTCTCCGTGTTCGAGAACCTGCGCGCCGCCGCCATGCGCACCCATGGCTGCGGCCACGCTTTTTGGCGCCGGCTGGAAGGCTTCGCGCCGTTGCGACACCGGGCGGAGGAGGTGCTGGTGCTGCTCGGCCTGGAGCGCCGCCGGAACGTGCTGGCCGGGGCGCTCGCCTATGCCGACCAGCGCGCCTTGGAGATCGGCGTCACCATTGCCGGGGGCGCCGAGACCATCCTGCTCGACGAACCCACCGCCGGCATGAGCCGCGCCGAAACCGAGCGCGCCGTGACCCTGATCCGCCGCGTGTCGGAAGGTCGCACCCTGGTGATGATCGAGCACGACCTCGGCGTCGTGTTCGGCCTCGCCAACACGATTTCCGTGCTGGCAGAGGGTCGGGTGATCGCCTCCGGCCCGCCGGACGCGGTGCGCGGCGACCCGGCGGTGCGCACCGCCTATCTGGGCGCCGCGGCGGAGGCGCTGGCATGATGCTGTCCGTCCAGGGCCTGCAAGCCTGGTATGGCAAGAGCCAGGTCCTGCACGGCGTCACCATGCAGGTGGCGCGCGGCGAGATCGTGGCGCTCTTGGGCCGCAACGGGGCCGGGCGCAGCACGATGCTCAAGGCGATCATGGGCGGCGTGGAGCGCGAAGGGCAGATCCAGTTCGACGGCCGGGAGATCGGCCGCCTGCCGCCGCATCAGGTGGCCCGGCTCGGCCTCGGCTACGTGCCGGAGGACCGTGCGATCTTTCCGGACCTGACCACGGCGCAGAACCTCCTGCTCGGCGAGAAGAAGGGGCCCGGCGGCCCGTTCGGCCTTCCCGACGCCTACGCCCTGTTCCCCCGCCTGCGCGAGCGCGCGGACGCCCCCGCCGGCGCGCTGTCTGGCGGCGAGCAGCAGATGCTCGCCATGTGCCGCACGCTCATGGGCTGCCCGGCGCTGCTGATGGTCGATGAACCCACCGAGGGCCTGGCGCCCATGATGGTGCAGACGGTGCGCGAACTGCTGGTCGCCGTCGCCGCCCGGGGCGTGACGATCCTGCTGGTGGAGCAGAAGCTCGATATTGCGCTGGCCATCAGCCACCGCCTGTACGTGATGGGCCACGGCGAGATCGTGTTCGAGGGCACGCCGGCGAGCCTCGCCGGCAACGCGCAGGTTCGGCGCGAATGGTTGGAGGTTTGAACAACATGGGCAGCATCAACGCGGTCGTGGACCTGCGGCACCAGAACGGCGTGGCCGTGGTGGCGATGGACAACGCGCCGGTGAACGCGCTCGGCATCGCCCTGCGCACCGGCCTGATGCGGGCGATGGATCAGTTGCGCGGCGACCCCGCCGTGAAGGCCATCGTGCTGTGCGGCACCGCCCGCGCGTTCAGCGGCGGCGCCGACATCACCGAATTTGGCAAGCCTCCCCAGGACCCGAACCTCCGCCAGGTGATCGCCGCAGTGGAGGACATGCCGGTCCCCGTGGTCGCCGCGATCCAAGGCGTGGCGCTGGGCGGCGGGCTCGAGTTGGCGCTCGGCTGCCACGCGCGGGTGGCGTGGGGAACGGCGCGGCTCGGCTTGCCGGAAGTCAAGCTCGGCCTGCTGCCCGGCGCCGGCGGCACCCAGCGCCTGCCGCGGGTCGTTGGCCTGGAAAAGGCGCTGTCGATGATCGTAACCGGCAACCCCATTGGTGCGAAGGAAGCGGCCGATTGCGGCCTGGTGGATGCCGTGCTGGACGGCGCATACCCCGACGCGGCGGTGGCCTGGGCGCAGACGCTCACGGAGCGCCGCCGGGTGCGGGACCGCGACGACGCGCTGACGTCGGCCCGGGAGGACCCCGGCCTGATCAACAGCATGGCCGCGCCCTTGCTCAAGGCGTCCGGCGCAGCCGCGCCGCGCGCCTGCGTGGAGGCGGTGCGCGGGGCCGTGGACCTGCCGTTCGAGGAAGGATTGGCCAACGAGCGCCGCCTGTTCGAGCAGTTGGTCACGGGCGACGAAAGCCGCGCCCAACGCCACGCCTTTTTCGCGGAACGGGAAGCGCAAAAGGCCGTGCTGCCCTCTGGCACCCAGCCCCGCCCGGTCGCCCGCGCCGCCGTGGTCGGCGCCGGCACCATGGGCGGCGGCATCGCCATGTGCTTCGCCAACGCCGGCATCCCCGTCACCGTGATCGAAACGGAGCAAGCGGCGCTCGACCGCGGCATGGCCCGCATCGCTGAGCTTTACGGCATCTCCGCCAAACGCGGCAGCATCACCCCGGCCCAGGCCGAGGAACGCCGCGGCCGCATCCAGGGCCAGCTTGGCCTGGACGGCGCCCGGGACGCGGACATCGTGGTGGAAGCGGTGTTCGAGGACATGGGCGTGAAAAAGCAGGTGTTCGCCGAACTCGACCGCCTTGCCAAGCCCGGCGCCGTGCTCGCCACCAACACCAGCTACCTCGACATCGACGAGATCGCGGGCGCGACTTCCCGCCCCGGCGATGTGCTCGGCACCCACTTCTTCAGCCCGGCCAACGTGATGAAGCTGCTGGAGATCGTGCGCGGCCGGCAAACCAGCCCGGAGGTGATCGCCACCGCCGCCGACCTCGGCAAGAAGCTGTCCAAGGTCGGTGTGGTCGTCGGCAACTGCTTCGGCTTCGTCGGCAACCGCATGCTGGCCCGGCGTAGCGACGCCGCCGAGCGCCTGCTGCTCGACGGTGCCAGCCCGGCGGAGGTGGACGCGGCGCTGACCGCCTTCGGCTTCCGCATGGGGCCGTTCGCCATGGCGGACCTCGCGGGCCTCGACATCGGCATGCGAATCCGCCGGGCATTCGGCAAGCGCGCCCCGGTGTCGGACGCGCTGTGCGACGCCGGGCGCTACGGCCAGAAAACCGGCAGCGGCTTCTACGTGTATGAGGGCCGCAACGCCACGCCCGACCCGGAAGTGGACCGCATCATCGCCGCCGAATCCGAAAAGCTCGGCATCACCCGCCATCCGGTCGGCGCAGACGAGATCACCGAGCGTCTGATCTATCCCATGATCAACGAGGGCGCGCGTATCCTGGAGGAAGGTATCGCCGCCCGGCCCGGCGACATCGACGCGATCTGGCTGCACGGCTACAACTGGCCGGTCTGGCGCGGCGGACCGATGTTCTACGCGGACTTGGTGGGCCTGCCCCGCATCCGCGACCGCCTGCAGGACTTCCACGCCGCCACCGGCGACAAGGCGCTGCGCCCGGCGCCGCTCTTGTCCAAGCTCGCCGACGCCGGACAGGGCTTTGCGGGCCAAGACTTTGGGGCCAGGGCGGCATGACGGATGTGAAGCCGGGGCGCCCGCACCCCTGGGAAGCCAGCTACCCGGAGGGCGCGCGCTGGGACGCGCCGATTCCGACCGGAACGATCCCGGGCATGCTCGACCGCATCACCCGAGAATACGCCGACCGCCCGGCGCTGGAGTTCCGCGGGCAGCGCATGACGTACGCCGAGCTGGGCCGGCGCGCGAATCGGCTGGCGCGCGGGCTGATCGCGCTCGGCGTCCTGCCGGGCGACGCGGTGGCGCTGCTGCTGAGCAACAGCCCGGCGCACCCGATCGCCTTCTTCGCCGCCTTGCGCGCGGGCGCCCGGGTGGTGCACCTCAGCCCGCTCGACCCCCCGCGGGCGGTGGAGCGCAAGCTGCAGGACAGCGGCGCGCGCATCCTGATCGCCGGCAACCTGCCGATGCTGCTGCCCCAGGCGCTGGCCGCCCGGCAGTCCGGCCTGGTGGGCACGCTGATCGTGGCGGAGGACGCGGATTGGGGACCCGGCGGCCTCGATGCCCCCGTGCCGCCCGGCGCCCGCACGCTGCGCGACCTCGACGGTCCCGACGCGGAATGGCCGGATGTCGAGCCGGCGGACGTGGCGGTGCTGCAATACACCGGCGGCACCACCGGCGCACCGCGGGCGGCGATGCTGACCCACGCCAACCTGATCGCCGCCGTCGCGATGTACGACGCCTGGACCGGCGCCACCGAGCGGGCCTACTCGCCCGGCGACAAGGTGCTCGTCGTGCTGCCGCTGTTCCACATCTACGCCCTGACCGCGGTGATGCTGCGCGCCATGTGGAGCGGGGTGGAGCTGATGCTGCGCCCCCGCTTCGACGTGAACCAAACGCTGGACGACATCGAGACCGGGCGCTGCACCCATTTCTACGGCGTGCCCACCATGTGGATCGCGATGGCGAATCACCCGGATATCGCGTCGCGCGACCTGTCGAGTCTGAAGGTCACCAGCTCCGGCGGCGCGGCCTTGCCCCACGAGGTTGGGGTGCGAATGGAGAGGATCACCGGGCTGCGGCTCGGCGGCGGCTGGGGCATGACGGAAACCTCGCCCGCCGGCACCAACCTGCCGCTCGACCGCGCGCCGGGACCGGGCGACATCGGCCTGCCGCTGCCCGGCATCGAGATGGACGTGGTGGCGCTGGACGACCCCACCCGCGTGCTGCCGCCGGGCGAGGTCGGCGAGGTCCGCATCCGCGGCCTGAATGTGACGCCCGGCTATTGGCGGCGTCCGGAGGAAACGGCGGAGGCTTTCGTGGATGGCTGGTTCCTCACCGGCGACATCGGCCGCATGGCGCCGGACGGCATGTTTACCCTGGTGGACCGCAAGAAGGACATGATCATCTCCGGCGGCTTCAACGTGTATCCCCGCACGATCGAGGACGCGATCCACGAGCACCCGGCCGTGCGGGAAGCCGCGGTGATCGGCGTGCCGGACCCGTATCGCGGGCAGTCGGCCAAGGCCTACATCGTGCTGCGCGACGGGGCCGAGCCGCTGACCTTGGAAAGCTTGCGCGAGTTCCTTTCGGACAAGCTGGGCCGGCACGAGCTGCCGGCCGCCCTCGAACTCCGCGACACCCTGCCGCACACGCCGGTGGGCAAGCTGGCGAAGCGCGAGCTGATCGCCGAGCTGAAGCAACAAGGAAGCTGAACATGGTTGAAGCCGTCATCGTTTCCACCGCGCGCACCCCCATCGGCCGGGCGGTGCGCGGCGCGTTCAACATGACCCACGGCGCGGAGATGGGCGGCCACGCCATCCAGCACGCGGTGGAGCGCGCCGGGCTGGAAGGCGCGGAGGTCGAGGAAGTCGTGCTCGGCTGCGCCAACCCGGAGGGCGCCACCGGCGGCAACATCGCGCGCCAGGCGGCGCTGCGGGCCGGCATCCCGCCCGGCGCTGCGGCGATGACGGTGAACCGCTTCTGCTCCTCCGGCTTGCAAGCCATCGCCATTGCCGCCAACCGCGTGGTGTGCGACGGCGTGCCGGTCGCAGTGGCGGGGGGCCTGGAGAACATCAGCCTGGTGCAGACCACGCTGAACCGGCACATGTATAAGGACGCCTGGCTGGAGGACCACATCCCGGCCATCTACATGCCGATGATCGAAACGGCGGACATCGTGGCCGCGCGCTACGGCATCAGCCGGGAAGCGCAGGACGAGTACGCCCTGGAAAGCCAGCGCCGCACCGCGGCGGGGCAGCAGGCCGGGCGGTTCGATGCGGAGATCGTGCCGCTGCCGAGCGTCATGGCCGTGACCGACAAGACGACGGGCGAGGTCCGCCACGAACCGGCCCACCTGCGTCAGGACGAGGGCAACCGGCCTGACACCACTTTGGAAGGCCTGGCCAAGCTGAAGCCGGTGCGCGGCGAGGGCCAGTTCATCACCGCGGGCAACGCGAGCCAGCTTTCGGACGGCGCCAGCGCCTGCGTCGTGATGTCCGACAAGGAAGCGGCGCGGCGCGGCCTTCAACCCATGGCCGTGTTCCGCGGCCTGGCCGTCGCCGGCTGCGACCCCGACGAGATGGGCATCGGCCCGGTGTTCGCCGTGCCCCGCCTCCTGGAGCGCCACGGGCTGACGGTGGACGACATCGACCTGTGGGAGCTGAACGAAGCCTTCGCGAGCCAGGTGCTGTATTGCCGCGACAAGCTGGGCCTCCCCGCCGACCGGCTGAACGTCGATGGCGGCTCCATCTCCATCGGCCATCCCTACGGCATGAGCGGCGCGCGGATGACCGGCCATGCGCTGATTGAAGGCAAGCGCCGGGGTGCCAAGCGCGTGGTCGTGACCATGTGCATCGGCGGCGGCCAGGGCGCCGCCGGGCTGTTCGAGCTGCGATAGGAGCGGGGATCATGGATCTGAGGTTCACGGCCGAGGAAAACGCCTTCCGCGAGCGGATGCGCGACTTCTTCACCACGCAGATTCCCGCCGACATCCGCGACCAGGTGCAGCGCGGCGAGCACGTGTCCCGCGACCAGCAGGTGACGGCGCAGCGCATCATGAACGCCCACGGCCTCGCGGTGCCGCACTGGCCCGCGGAATGGGGCGGGCAGGATTGGACGCCGGTTCAGCTCTACATCTACCAGGACGAGATGCAGCAGAACTGCGTGCCGGCGCCGCTCGGCTTCAACACCAACATGGTTGGCCCGGTGATCGCGCAGTTCGGGTCGGACGCGCAAAAGAAGCAGTTCCTGCCGGCCACCGCCAACCTGGATATCTGGTGGTGCCAGGGCTTCTCCGAACCCGGCGCCGGCTCGGACCTCGCGAGCCTGCGCACCACGGCGAAGCGGGACGGCGACCATTACGTGGTGAACGGGCAGAAAACCTGGACCACGCTGGCGCAGTACGCCGACTGGATCTTCTGCCTGGCCCGCACCGACCCGGGGGCGGCCAAGAAGCAGCAGGGCATCAGCTTCATCCTGATCGACATGAAGACGCCGGGCATCACGGTCCGCCCGATCCAGACGCTGGAGGGCGGCGTGGAGGTCAACGAAGTCTGGTTCGACGACGTGCGCGTGCCTGTGGAGAACCTGGTGGGCGAGGAGAACCGCGGCTGGGACTACGCCAAGTTCCTGCTGGGCAACGAGCGCACAGGTATCGCCCGCGTCGGCGTCAGCAAGGCGCGCATCCGCCGCATCAAACACCTCGCTGCCCTGGAGCACGTCGGCGACCGCGCGATGATCGACGAGCCGCACTTCCGCGAAAAGCTGGCCGCCGTCGAGGTGGAACTCAAGGCGCTGGAGATGACCCAGCTCCGCGTCGTCGCCGACGAGCGCAAGCGGGACCGGGCGCTGCCGAACCCGGCCAGCTCGATCCTGAAGATCAAAGGCTCCGAGCTGCAGCAGGCGACCACGGAGCTGCTGATGGACGTGGTCGGCCCCTACATCCTGCCGTATGACGACCACGAGCACGGCAGCAACGAGCCGCCGGTCGGCCCCGAATACGCGGCCGAGGCGGCGCCGACCTACTTCAACTGGCGCAAGATCTCGATCTACGGCGGGTCGAACGAGATCCAGCGGAATATTGTTGCAAAAGCGATCCTTGGATTCTAACCGGAACCACCGCGGGCATCGCGAGTTGGCATGCGATGCCTGCCATCAAGGAGAATTCGATGCGTAACCACCGTTATTCCGCCCGCGCCCTGCTGCTCGCCCTCGCGCTGGCCGCCCTGGCGCCCGCGCTTAGCGCTTGCAACACCACCGCCGGCGCCGGGCAGGACCTGAGTTCCGCCGGTCGCGCGGTCACGAACAGCGCGGACAAGGTGAAGAACGGCCTGTAGCCGCCTCGGCCGGGGTTAGCGGGGCCGCGCGTTTCGGCTACGCTGACCCTGGCGCGCCCCAGGGAGCGCGCACAGGGGGTGGCATGGACTTCGATCTCAGCGACGAGCAGCGGCTGCTGAAAGACAGCGTGGATCGCATGCTCGCGGACCGCTACGGCTTTGAAGCGCGCAAGGGCTACCGCGCCGCGCCGGAGGGTTGGAGCCGGGACATCTGGGCGCAGTTCGCCGAACTCGGCCTCTTGGGCCTGCCGTTCACGGAAGCGCACGGCGGCTTTGGCGGTGGGCTGGTCGATACCGCTATGGTCATGGAAGCGTTCGGCCGCGCCCTGGTGGTCGAGCCGTATTTCGCCACCGTCGTCGCCTGCGGCGCCCTGCTCCGCCATGCCGCCTCGGAGGCGCAGATGGAAACGCTCGTGCCCGGCATTGCCGCCGGGGAGCGCGTCCTCGCCTACGCGCAGGTCGAGCGGCAGTCCCGGCACAGCCTGAATGACATCATGACCCGGGCGGAGCGCGACGGCGACGGCTGGCGCATCACCGGGGAAAAGAGCCTGGTGCTGCACGGCGACAGCGCCGACACCCTGCTCGTCACCGCCCGCACCGCAGGCCAACACCGGGAGCGCCACGGCATCGGCCTGTTCCTGGTGAGCGCCGACGCGCCCGGCGTGTCGCGCCGGGGCTACCCCACCCAGGACGGCCTGCGCGCCGCCGAGATCAGCCTAGCCCACGCGCCGGCGGAAGCGCTGGGCGACCCGGCCGAGGCGCTCCCGATCCTGGAGCAGGCCAACGACGAGATGCTCGCGGCCCTGTGCGCCGAGGCTGTCGGCGTGATAACCGCGATGCACGCCATGACGGTGGACTACCTCAAGACCCGCAAGCAGTTCGGCCGCGCCATCGGCGAGAACCAGGCGCTGCAGCACCGCGCTGTGGACATGTATGTTTCCCTGGAGCAGGCACGCAGCATGGCGCTGTATGCCGCCATGATGGCGTCGGACCCGAACCCGCTGGAGCGCCAGCGGGCCATGCACGCCGCTAAGGTGCAGATCGGCCGCAGCGGGCGCCACATCGGCCAGGAAGCCATCCAATTGCACGGCGGCATCGGCGTCACCATGGAATACGCCGTGGGCCACCACTTCAAGCGCATGACCATGATCGAGCGTGGCTTCGGCGACACCGATAGCCACTTGGCCGCGCTGGCCCGGCTGGGCGGGCTGATTGCCGCCTGAGCCGTGGCGTCCCGCCCGCCGATGTTGTAAGCGGTGGCCCGGCATCTTAGAACAGTATCGTATCGAATGATCGGGAAAGCCGTCGCCGTCCTGGCACTCCTGCTGGCCGCCGCCGCTCCCGCCCGGGCCGAGCCGGACACGCCTTATGCTGCTTGCGAGGCCGCCATTGCCGCCGCGCAAAAGGCGCCGCGAATCCCGGACAAGCTGATGCCCGCGATCTCCCGCGTGGAAAGCGGCCGGCTGGACCCGCTGACGAAGCAGGTGCGCGCCTGGCCCTGGACCATCAACGTGGAGGGCGCCGGCTTCTTCTTCGACAGCAAGGAGGGAGCCATTGACGCCGTGCGGGCTTGGCAGGCCCGCGGCACTCGCTCGATCGACGTGGGCTGCATGCAGGTCAACCTCATGCACCACCCCACCGCATTCGCCAGCCTGGACGAAGCGTTCGACCCGGCGGCAAACGCCCGTTACGCCGCGCGCTTCCTGTCGGCGCTCTACAAGCAGACCGGCGATTGGAACCTGGCGACGGCGAACTACCATTCCGCCAACGCCGACCGCGGGGAGGACTATCAGCGCCGGGTATTCGGCCGGGTGATGACGCCCATGGGGGCCAAGGGCACGCCCGCGGCGCCGGCCAGCCCCTACGGCGTGTGGCCGCCGCCCGGCAGCGCCTACGCCGCGCTGCCGCCGGTCGAGTTCTCCTTCGGCGCCTTCGCCCCGGCGCCGGGCCGCGTCCTGGTGCAGCTTCCGCCGCTGCGCCGCTAATCCGCCGCCGCGGACGCCAGCGTGTAGTTGCGGAACTGCTGGCGCAGCGCCAGCTTGTTCAGCTTGCCCGTCGCGGTGTGCGGCAACTGCTCAATCACCACCACCTCGTCCGGCGTCCACCATTTGGCGACTTTGCCCGTGTAGAAGGCGAGCAGCGCCGCCGGGTCGATCGTGCGCCCGGGCTTGGGCACGACGATCAGCAGCGGGCGCTCGTCCCATTTCGGGTGGCGCGCGCCGACAATGGCGGCCTCGGCCACGTCCGGATGGTCCACCGCGATGTTCTCAAGCTGGATGGAGCTGATCCACTCGCCGCCGGACTTCACGATGTCCTTGGTGCGGTCGGTGATCTCCATGAGGCCGTGCCGGTCGATGGTGGCAACGTCGCCGGTGGCGAACCAGCCCTCCGCATCGGTCGCGTCGGCGTCCGCGTTGAGGTAGCGCCGCGTCACCCAGGGGCCGCGCACCATCAGGTTGCCAAAGGTCTCGCCGTCCCAGGGCAGCTCCGTGTTCGCGTCGTCCACGATCTTGAAATCAAGGCCAGGCACGGCGCGGCCCTGCTTGTATTGCAGCGCCAGGGCGTCCTCCGGCGGCAGCGCGGCGGTGGCGGGCTTTGGGCTGTTGTAGGTGCCGAGCGGGCTGCATTCCGTCATGCCCCAGGCGTGGTCCACCTTCACCCCGTAGTCCTTGGCAAAGGTGTCGATCAGCATGGGCGGGCAGGCCGACCCGCCGCACACCAGCCGCTGCAGGCTGTCGAGCCGCCCCCCGGTCGCGCGCAGGTGCTGCAGCAGGCCCATCCACACCGTGGGCACCCCGGCCGACATCGTGACCCGCTCGCCGTTCACCAGCGACTCCACGCTGGCGCCGTCGAGGTGCCGCCCGGGCATGACGAGGCTCGCCCCCACCATCGGCGCGGCGTAGGGGATGCCCCAGGCATTGACGTGGAACATCGGCACCACCGGCAGCACGCGGTCGATGCTGCGCAGGCCGAACACGTCCGGCAGGTTGACCGCGTAGGCGTGGATCACGGTGCTGCGATGGCTATACAGCACGCCCTTCGGCCGCCCCGTGGTGCCGGACGTGTAGCACAGCGTGCTCGCTTCCTCCTCGTCGAGCCGCGGCCAGGCAAAGTCGTCATCGGCGTCGGCCAGCAGCGTCTCGTAGCATAGCAGTTGCTGGCCCGGCGCCAGCGCCACCTCCGGCATTTCCGCCGGGTCCGCCAGCATGACAAAGGCGCGCACCCCCGGAACGAGCGGCGCCACCGCGGCGAGCAGCGGGACGAAGCTGGTGTCGGCGAACACCAGGCCGCTGCCGGCGTCGGCCAGCACGAAAGCGATGTCGTCGGGCGACAGGCGCGGGTTCACGGTATGGATGACCGACCCCATGCCGGACACTGCGTAATAAAGCTCCAGGTGCCGGTGCCCGTTCCAGGCCAGCGTCGCCACCCGGTCGGCGGGCTGCACGCCGAGCCGCAGCAGCGCGCGGGCCAGGGTGCGGGCGCGCTGCTCGACCCCGGCATAGGTGGTGCGGTGGATCGCGCCCTCGGTCGTGCGGGACACGACCTCCGCCTCCGCGTGGTGCCGGGCGGCGTGGGTGATGATGGAGGAGATCAGCAGCGGCTGCGATTGCATCAAACCGAGCATGGGGCGTTTCCTGGCCAAAGAAGCCGTCTGGGTGCGGCGATGCCCTAGGATGGCCGGGTCGGGCCGTGGTGTCACGAGAACCGTTGCGGCCCGGCCAAGCGGACGGCTTGGGCTGCTGCGGCCACCCTCAACCTGAACGGCATCGAAATCACGGTTTCCAAGGACGGCGTTCTTTCAGCCGTGGTCGGCCTTCTGCTCCCAGGCAGCGCAGACCTGTGAGTTGAATCCGGCCTGGCCGTGGCCTACCGTGCGGCCGGGCCACGGAGGGCGCAGCATGTCCGGCTTTGCCAGCACCAACGACCTCGCGGACAAAACGGTCAGCTTCGAGGAGCTGGCGCCGGGCTTGTTCGGCTACACGGCGGAGGGCGATCCGAACAGCGGCGTCGTGGTCGGCGACGACAGCGTGCTGGTGGTGGACGCCCAGGCGACGCCGCTGATGGCCGCCGACGTGCTCGCCCGCATCCGCGGCGTGACGGACAAGCCGGTCCGCCACGTCGTGCTGTCCCATTACCATGCGGTGCGCGTGCTGGGCGCGAGCGCCTACAAGGGGGCGGAGATCATCGCCTCCGACGTGTGCCGCGACATGATCGCGGAGCGCGGGCAGCAGGACGCCGACAGCGAGATCGGCCGCTTTCCCCGGCTGTTCCGCGGGCGAGACAGCATTCCCGGGCTGACCTGGCCGACGCTCACCTTCCACAAGCGTATGACGCTCCATCTCGGCGCCCGCGAGGTGCAGGTCATTCACATCGGGCGCAGCCACACCGCCGGCGACACCGTGGTCTGGTTGCCGAAGGAGCGGGTGCTGTTTAGCGGCGACGTGGTGGAGTTCGGCGCCACCCCATATTGCGGCGACGCGCATTTCGCCGACTGGCCCGGCACGCTGGCCGCCGTGGAAGCGCTGGGGGCGGAAGCGCTGGTGCCCGGGCGCGGCCGGGCCTTGCGGAACGCCGCCGAGTGCCGGGAAGCCATCGAGGGTACCCGCGCTTTCACCGCCGACCTGTTCGCCGTGGTGCAGCGCGCGTCCGCCGGCGGCGCCGGGCTGAAGGCGGTGTATGACCAGGCGATGGCGGCCATGCGGCCCAAATACGGGCACTGGGTCATCTTCGAGCATTGCATGCCGTTCAACGTGACCCGCGCGCATGACGAGGCGCGGGGCCTCGACCACCCACGCATCTGGACCGCCGAGCGCGACGTGGACATGTGGCGGGCGCTGGAGCAGGGCGCGGCCGCACCGCCGGCGGACGGCGCGCCCGGAAAGCTCTGATGCCGCAGGCCGCCCCCCGCTACGCCGCAGCGCCGCTCCCCCCGGATACGGCGCATCACCCGGCGGTGGTGGCGGGCGGCGGGCTGGTCGGGCTGACGCTGGCGCTGGACCTGGCGCAGCGCGGCGTGCCCGTGGTGGTGCTGGACGAAGATGACACCGTGAGCACCGGGTCACGGGCGATCTGCTTCGCCAAGCGCACGCTGGAAATCTATGGCCGGCTGGGCCTCGGTCCCCGGATGCTGGACAAGGGCGTCACCTGGAACACCGGCCGGGTGTTCTTTGGCGAGCGCCAGTTGTTCGACTTCGACCTGCTGCCGGAGGACGGGCATGAATACCCGGCCTTCATCAACCTGCAGCAGTACTACGCCGAGGAATGGCTGGTCGAGGCGTGCCAGGCGACCTGCCTCGTGGACATCCGCTGGCGGCACGCGGTGGTGGCGGTGGACAGCCGGGCGGATCACGCGGCGGTCACGGTGGACACTCCGGCGGGGCCATACGCCCTCAGCGCGGATTGGCTGCTCGCCGCCGACGGCGCGCGCAGCACCGTGCGGCGGTGCCTCGGCCTGCCGTTCGTGGGCAAGAGCTTCCGCGACCGCTTCCTGATCGCCGATGTTGTGATGCAAGCGCCGTTTCCGAGCGAGCGCCGGTTCTGGTTCGACCCGCCGTTCCATCGCCGCCAATCCGCCCTGCTGCACAAGCAGCCGGACAACGTGTGGCGCATCGACCTGCAACTCGGCTGGGACGCCGACCCCGAGGAAGAGCGCCGGCCGGAGCGCGTCATCCCCCGGGTGCAGGCCATGCTGGGGCCGGACGTGCCGTTCGAGCTGGAATGGGTCAGCGTTTACACCTTCCGCTGCCGCCGGCTGAAGCGGTTCGTGCACAACCGCGTGGTGTTCGTGGGCGACAGCGCCCATCAGGTCAGCCCCTTCGGTGCCCGCGGCGGCAACGGCGGGGTGCAGGACGCGGACAACCTGGGCTGGAAGCTCGCGGCGGTGATCCAGGGTGCGGCCGGCCCGGCGCTGATCGATACCTACGACGCCGAGCGCATCGCCGCGACGGACGAGAACATCCTGCACTCGACGCGGGCCACCGATTTCATCACGCCCAAGACCGACGCCGCCCGCGCCTACCGCGACGCGGCGTTGATGCTCGCGGCGCGGCACCCGTTCGCGCGGCCATGGGTCAATTCGGGGCGGCTGTCCCGCCCTGCCCACCTGCTGCACAGCCCGTTGAACGCCCCGGACAGCGACGAGTGGCCGGGCTGCCTATTGCCGGGCACGCCGGCCGTGGACGCGCCGGTGTCCGTGGCGGGCCGGCCGGATTGGCTGCTGCGCCACGCCGCCGGGCCGGGCTTCACGCTGCTGGCGTTCGGCGGCCTGGCGACGCCCGACGTTCCTGGCCTGAAAACAATCCGCATCGCGCCGGACGCGCTGCATGACGTGCAGGGCTTGGCAGCCCGGCGCTACGGCGCGGCCCCCGGCGCCTGCGTGCTGCTGCGCCCGGATGGGCACGTTGCGGCGCTGTTCCACCGCTTCGACCGGGAGCGTGTGGCGGCTGCCACCTGCCACGCCATGGGGCACGCCGCTCTCCCGGCCGCGTTGGAACGGGTCGCCTGATGCCGCTCGACCTTTCGCCCCGGCTCGCCGACCCTGACGGGCTGTTCGCGGCGCTGGTGGCGGCGCATGACGGGTTGGACCCGGATGCGTCCCGCCGCCTGGACGCGGCCTTGATACTGCTGCTGGCCAACCACATCGGTGATGACGGCGTGGTGCTCGACGCCATCCAGGTCGCCCAATCCGCGGAGGCGGGGTCATGAACGTGATGCGCGCGGCGGAGGCGGGGCTGACCCACGCCTACCAGACCGGCTTCGGCAACGGCTTTGAAACGGAGGCGCTACCGGGCGCGTTGCCGGTCGGGCGCAACTCGCCGCAGCGCTGCCCCTACGGCCTGTATGCCGAGCAGCTCAGCGGCAGCCCCTTCACTGCGCCCCGTGCCAGCAACGAACGATCCTGGCTGTATCGCATCCGCCCGACCGTGCGGCATTGGGGCCAGTTCCGCCCGGCCGACGCCGGGCTGTGGCGCACGGCGCCCTGCACCGAGCTTGCCATGCCGCCCGCCCCCATGCGCTGGGACCCGCTGCCGCTGCCGGAGCATCCAACCTCGTTCATCGAGGGCATCCGCACGATCACCACCGCCGGGGACGCGGACGCCCAGGCCGGCATGGGTGCCCACATCTACGCCGCGACCCGCTCCATGCAGGACGAGTATTTCTACAACGCGGACGGCGAGCTGCTGATCGTGCCGGAGCAGGGCCGGCTGCGCTTGTGCACCGAGTTCGGCGTGATCGGCCTCGAACCCGGCGAGATCGCCGTGATCCCGCGCGGGGTGAAGTTCCGGGCGGAACTGCCCGGCGGCCCGTCCCGCGGCTACGTGTGCGAGAACTACGGGGGCGCCTTCACCCTGCCGGAGCGCGGCCCCATCGGCGCCAACTGCCTGGCCAACCCGCGCGATTTCATGACCCCGGTGGCGGCGTTTGAGGACCACGAAACCCCGTCCCGCTTGTTCGTGAAGCAGGGCGGCGCGCTGTGGGTGGCAGACATCGGCCAAAGCCCGCTCGACGTGGTGGCGTGGCACGGCAACTACGCGCCGTACAAGTACGACCTCCGCCGCTTTTCCCCCGTGGGGCCGCTGCTGTTCGACCACGCGGACCCCAGTATCTTCACCGTGCTGACCGCGCCCTCCGAAACGCCCGGCACCGCCAACGTCGATTTCGTCTGCTTCCCCGACCGCTGGCTGGTGGCGGAGGACACCTTTCGCCCGCCCTGGTATCACATGAACTGCATGAGCGAGTTCATGGGGCTGATCTACGGCCAGTATGACGCCAAGCCCCTCGTTCCCGGGAAGCGGGGCTTCGTGCCCGGCGGATGCAGCCTGCACAACGCCATGCTGCCGCACGGCCCCGACGCGGACGCCTTTGCGCGGGCCAGCGCCGTGGACCTGGCCCCGCACAAGCTGCAGGGCACCATGGCTTTCATGTTTGAAAGCCGGCATCGCCAGCGCGTGACCGCTTTTGCGGCGTTGGCGCCGCAGTTGCAGCAGGACTACGCCGACTGCTGGGCCGGGCTGCGCAAGCAGTTCGACCCGGCCAACCCGAACGCGGGGGCACCCGAGCATGGCCGTTGACCACACCCACGACCCCTCCCTGCAAAGCTGGGTGACGAGCGCCAACGGGCACCCGGACTTCCCGATCCAGAACCTGCCGCTGGGCGTGTTCGGGCCGCTGGCCGGGGCGCCGCGCGGCGGCATCGCCATCGGCAACATGATCCTGGACCTTCGCGCCGTTCACGAGGAGGGGCTGCTGGACGATGAAGCGCAGGCCGCCGCCCATGCCTGCATCGGCCCGTCGCTCAACCCGTTCCTGGCGCTCGGCGCCGGGCCGCGCCGGGCGTTGCGCGACGCGGTGAGCGCCCTGCTGCAGGACGGCTCGGACGAGCGTCCGCACCTGCTGCACCGGGCGGAGGACTGCATCCTGTATCTGCCGGCGCATGTCGGCGACTACACGGATTTCTACGCCGGCATCCACCACGCGGAAGGGGCGGGCAGGCTGCTCCGCCCGGATGCACCGCTGTCGCCGAACTACAAGTGGGTGCCGATCGGCTACCACGGCCGGGCCAGCAGCCTGCGGCCCAGCGGCGCCGAAATCCGCCGCCCCAACGGCCAGCGCAAGCCGGCGTCGGACACCGTGCCGAGCTACGGGCCGAGCCGCAGCCTCGATTACGAGCTGGAGCTCGGCATCTGGGTCGGACCTGGCAACGCGCTCGGCACCACCATCCCCATCGGCGAGGCGGCGGAGCACATCGCCGGGTTCTGCCTGCTGAATGATTGGTCCGCTCGGGACGTCCAGGGCTGGGAAATGCAGCCGCTCGGCCCGTTCCTGGCCAAGAGCTTCAGCACCACCCTCAGCCCCTGGATCGTGACGCCCGAAGCGTTGGCGCCGTTCCGCAGCGCCCAGCCGCCGCGCCCGCCCGGCGACCCGGCGCCGCTGCCCCACCTGCACGACCCGGCCGATCAAGAAGGCGGCGCGCTGGACCTTGAGCTTGAGGTGCTGCTGATCACCGCCGCCATGCGCAAGCAGGGCCTGGCGCCGCACCGCCTGTCCATCGGGTCGAGCCTGGCGCTGTACTGGACGCCGGCCCAACTCCTCGCGCACCACGCCAGCAACGGCTGCAACCTGAACCCCGGCGACCTCATGGGCACCGGCACCATCTCCGCGCCCACCATCGACGGCTGCGGCAGCCTGCTGGAGATCACTCAGGGCGGACGCGCCCCGATCACCCTGCCGTCCGGCGAGGAACGACGCTTCCTGGAGGACGGCGACGAGGTGATTTTCCGCGCCCGCGCCCGGCGGGAGGGTGCGGCACCCATCGGCTTCGGCCCGTGCCGGGGCAACGTGGTGCCGGCGCTGTAACTTCACCGGCGCGCTTGACACCCTGCTGATCGGCTTCTGAGCAAGCCCACCGCGTCGCGCTCCTGCGCTCTCACTTGCCGGACGCCCCCGGGACGGGCAAGCTTCGCCCTTCCGGTTGTTCAAAAGAGAGCTCCATGCGCGTCAAGGATGTGAAGAAGGTTGTGCTTGCCTACTCCGGCGGGTTGGACACCAGCGTCATCCTGCGCTGGCTGCAGGCCACCTACCGCTGCGAGGTCGTGACCTTCACCGCCGATCTCGGCCAGGGCGAGGAACTGGAGCCGGCGCGGCGCAAGGCCGAGCTGCTCGGCGTCAAGGAAATCTTCGTCGATGACTTGCGCGAAACCTTTGTCCGCGATTTCGTGTTCCCGATGTTCCGCGCCAACACGGTGTATGAAGGCCAATACCTGCTCGGCACCAGCATCGCCCGCCCCCTGATCGCGCAGCGGCAGATCGAGATCGCGGAGATGGTCGGCGCGGACGCGGTGGCGCACGGCGCCACGGGCAAGGGCAACGACCAGGTGCGGTTCGAGATCGCCTACTACGCGCTGAAGCCCGACATCAAGGTGATCGCCCCTTGGCGCGAATGGGACCTGACCAGCCGCACCCGGCTGCTGGAGTTCGCCGAAGCCCACCAGATCCCCATCGCCCGCGACAAGCTGGGGGAGGCGCCGTTCAGCGTCGATGCCAACCTTCTCCACTCGTCCTCCGAAGGCAAGGTGCTGGAAGACCCGGCGGACGAAGCGCCCGAATTCGTCTATCAGCGCACCATCCGACCGGAGGACGCGCCGGACCAATCCACCGTCATCAGCATCGACTTCGAGCGCGGCGACCCCGTCGCTGTTGACGGCGCCCCCCTGTCCCCCGCGGCGCTGCTCGCCCGGCTGAACGAGCTGGGCCGGGCCAATGGCATCGGCCGGCTGGATCTGGTGGAGAACCGCTTCGTCGGCATGAAGTCTCGCGGGGTTTACGAAACGCCCGGCGGCTCCATCCTGCTCGTCGCGCACCGCGGCATTGAGAGCATCACGCTGGACCGGGAAGCCGCCCACCTCAAGGACAACCTGATGCCGCGCTACGCCGAGCTGATCTACAACGGCTTCTGGTTCAGCCCAGAGCGGCGGATGCTGCAGGCGGCCATCGACGAAAGCCAGCGCAGCGTGAGCGGCCGGGTGCGTTTGAAGCTGTATAAGGGCAACGTGACCGTGATCGGGCGGGAAAGCCCGAACAGCCTGTATTCCATGGAGGTCGTGACCTTTGAGGACGACCAGGGCGCCTACGACCAAACCGATGCCCAAGGGTTCATCAAGCTGCAGTCGCTCCGGCTGCGGCTCGGTGCCATGGCCGGGCGCCGCGGCGGCGCGCTTTGATCGCCCGCCATGCCCATCCATAACCGCATTGCCGCCCTGCAGCCCGAGCTGACCGCCTGGCGGCAGGACCTGCACGCCCACCCGGAGCTGGGCTTCGAGGAGCATCGCACCAGCGACGCCGTTGCTGCCAAGCTGGCGGCGTGGGGGATCGAAGTCACGCGCGGCATCGCCGGCACCGGGCTGGTCGGCACCTTGCGCCAGGGCACGTCCGGGCGGGCCATCGGCTTGCGGGCGGACATGGACTGCTTGGCCATGACGGAGGAAAACGAGTTCGCGCACCGCTCCACGGCGCCGGGCCGGATGCACGCCTGCGGGCATGACGGGCATACGACCATGCTGCTGGGCGCCGCGCGCTACCTGGCGGAAACCCGCAACTTCGACGGCACCGTGCACTTCATCTTCCAGCCAGCGGAGGAAGGCGGCGGCGGCGGGCGCGTGATGGTGGAGGAGGGGCTGTTCCGGCGCTTTCCTTGCGACATGGTGTTCGGCGCGCACAACGACCCCTCGCTGCCGGCCGGCACGATGCAGGCGGTGCCAGGCCAGGTCTGCGCCGCGGCGGACTCATTCTGGATCAGGATCGCCGGGCGCAGCGGCCACGCGGCCCGGCCGCACCTCAGCATCGACCCGGTGGTGGTCGGCAGCCATACCGTGCTGGCGCTGCAAAGCGCCGTGTCCCGGCGCATCGACCCGCTTAAGAGTGCCGTGCTGAGCATCACTCAGTTCCACGCCGGCAGCGCCGGCAACGTGATCCCGGACGCCGCCGTGCTGAACGGCACGGTCCGCACGTTGGACCCCGACGTGCGGGACGAGATGGAGCGCATCATGCGCGAAACGGCGGAGGCGACCGCCGCCACCTACGGCGCAACGGCGTCGCTGGATTACGAGCGGGGCTACCCCTCCGTGGTGAACGCGCCCGAGCCGACGCGCCGCGCCGCGCGCGCGGCGGAACGGCTGCTGGGCGCGGGCAAGGTCATCACCGACGCGCCGCCGACCATGGGGGGCGAGGATTTCTCATACATGGCGCAGGCGGTGCCGGGCTGCTTCGTCCGCATCGGCCAGCGCGACGGGGACAAGGGCGCGGTCCCGCTGCACAACGCGCGCTACGACTTCAACGACGACATCCTGCCCGTCGGCGCGAGCTTTTGGGCAGGGTTGGTGGAGCAGGAGTTGCCGCGGGAATAGGGCAGGGCGCCCCGCCCCTCAGCCCGCCCGGTTGCCCACCAAGTCGTTGACCACGCCCGGGTCGGCCAGCGTGCTGGTGTCGCCCAGCCCGTCCGTTTCGTTGGCGGCGATCTTGCGCAGGATGCGGCGCATGATCTTGCCGGACCGGGTTTTCGGCAAGCCCGGCGCCCACTGGATCGCGTCCGGCGCGGCAATCGGGCCGATCTCGCGCCGCACCCAGGCGACCAGCTCCTTGCGCAAGGCGTCGGTCGGCTCCTCGCCGTCCACCAGCGTCACGTAGGCGTAGATGCCCTGGCCCTTGATGTCGTGCGGGAAGCCGACCACGGCGGCCTCGGCCACCTTGGGATGCGCGACCAGGGCGCTTTCGACCTCGGCGGTACCCATGCGGTGCCCGCTCACGTTGATCACGTCATCGACCCGGCCGGTGATCCAGTAATACCCGTCCTCGTCCCGCCGCGCCCCATCGCCGGTGAAATACAGGCCCTTGAAGGTGGTGAAATAGGTTTGCACGAAGCGGGCGTGGTCGCCGTAAAGCGTGCGCATCTGGCCGGGCCAGCTATCGGCGATGCACAGGTTGCCCTCGACCGCGCCGTCCAGCTTCTGGCCCTCGCCGTCCACCAGCACCGGGCGTATGCCGGGCAAGGGCAGGGTGGCGGAGCCGGGCTTGACCGGCACGGCGCCGGGCAGGGGGGAGATCAGGATGCCGCCCGTCTCCGTTTGCCACCAAGTATCGACAATGGGGCAGCGCTCGTTGCCGACCACCCGGTAGTACCACAGCCACGCTTCCGGGTTGATCGGCTCGCCGACGCTGCCGAGCACGCGGAGCGAGGTCCGCGACGTGGACTGCACGGGGCCTTCACCCTCCCGCATCAGCGCGCGGATGGCGGTCGGCGCCGTATAGAAGATGTTGACCTGGTGCTTGTCCACCACCTGCCAGAAGCGCGAGCTGGTGGGGTAGTTGGGGATGCCCTCGAACATCAGCGTAGTCGCGCCGTTGGCCAGCGGGCCATACAGGATATAGGTGTGCCCCGTGACCCAGCCCACATCGGCGGTGCACCAGTACACCTCGCCCGGCTGGTAATCGAACACGAGCTGATGCGTCATCGCCGCCCAGACCATGTAGCCACCCGTAGTGTGCAGCACCCCCTTGGGCGACCCGGTGCTGCCGGAGGTGTATAGGATGAACAGCGGGTCCTCCGCCCCCATCTCCTCCGGCGGGCAGTCGGGGCTGGCGGCGGCGAGCAGGGGCGCGTAGTCGTGGTCGCGCCCTTCCTGCATCGGCACGCTGCCGCCCGTCACCTGCACGACCACCACGTTTTGCACGGTCGGGCAGCCTTTCAGCGCCTCGTCCGCGTTGGCCTTGAGCGCGACCTTGCGCCCGCCCCGGCGCCCCTCGTCCGCGGTGATCAGCAGGGTGCTGCCGCAGTCCCTGATGCGGTTCGCCAGGCTGTCTGGGGAAAAGCCGCCGAACACCACGGCATGGATCGCGCCGAGCCGGGCGCAGGCCAGCATCGCCACCGCCGCTTCCACCACCATCGGCAGGTAGATCGTCACCCGGTCGCCCCGCTTCACGCCCAGGCCGCGCAGCGCGTTGGCCAGGCGGCACACCTCCTCGTGCAGCTCGCGGTAGGTGACCCGGCGCTGCTGGTTCGGGTCGTCGCCTTCCCAGATGATCGCCACCTGGTCCGGACGTTCCGCCAGGTGCCGGTCGAGGCAGGTGGCGGACGCGTTCAGCGTGCCGTCCTCATACCATCGGATGCTGACATCGCCCTCGAAGCTGGCGTTCTTCGCGCGGGTGGGCGGGCGCATCCAGGCGACGCGCTGCGCCTGCTCGGTCCAGAACGCCTCAGGGTCGGCGATGGCGGCGTCCGACATGGCGCGGTGCTGCTCGGCCGTCACGTGGGCGCGGGCCGCGATCTCGGGCAGGACGGGGTAAGTGTGGTCGGACACGCTGCGTTTCCTCGGCCATTGATTGCTGTTGCGGTTGAATCTACAGCCCGGCGTCGGTTGGCACCAGTACCGCCCCGTCAACAATCTGCGCCGCCACCGGTTCCAGCCGGTCGCCGACGCAGGGGCCGTGCACGCACACCCCGTCCTCGATCCCGAACTGCGCGCCGTGCGCCCCGCAAACGATGCGCCCGCCGTCCCGGGTCAGGAACCGGTCGGGCGCCCGGTCGAGCGCCGCGCCGACATGCGGGCAAGCGTTGACGTACACGAACACCGCGTCCCCGCGCCGCACCGCGAACAGCCCGGTGAAGCCGCCAAGCGCCGGGCCGAAGCCGCGCGACGCGCCGTCCGGGATGTCCTCCAGGCGGCACAGCGTCCGCCTGGTCACGCCGCTTCTCCGGCCAGGCTCATCACCAACTGCCAATGCGCAGGGGACACCGGGCTGACGGACAAGCGGGACAAGCGGAGCAGCGGCATGTCGGCCAGCGCCGGGCACGCCTTGATCTCCGCCAGCGTGACCGGTCGGGGCAGCGCCGCCACCGCGCGCATGTCGACGCACACCCAGGGACCGCCCTCCGCCGTGGGGTCCGGGTAGGCTTCCCGCGCCACCTCCACGATCCCCACCACGGCCCGGCCGGTGTTGGAATGGTAGAAGAACGCCTGGTCGCCGAGCCGCATGGCCAGCAGGTTGAGCTTGGCGGCGTGGTTGCGCACGCCGGTCCAAGGCTCGGTGCCGCGCGCCGCCTGCTGGTCCCAGCCGAACACGTCCGGTTCCGACTTCACCAGCCAATGGGCCACAAGGAATTCCCGACCACACGTCTCACTCCCAACTGTTGCCCGCCGGTGTCCGTGCAAAAGCGACGCCGGCTTGCATTTAATTTCAGCTACTCCTTGCGGTTCTTCAGCTCGTCTACCTCCGTCCGCAAGATTCGCAACGACACGAGAATGCTGGTCACCAGCTCGTTCAAGTCCCGCAGTCGTCGCAGTTAGCATCCGTGCGCTTTACCGCGCGCATGGCCGCATTGGCCGTGACCGTCAAATCGCTCCTGATCGCCGTCAGCTCGTTCTGCACCGGCTCGAACTTGCCCATCACGGCGGTGCGCAGCCCCGTGACCTCCCCCAGCAGCTCAACGCGTAGCTCGGCAACCGCGGTCAGCACCCTGTCCGCATCCATCCTTCCCTCCTGCCCCGAGCCTGTTGCTCGCCGCTACTCGACCTGCCCCCCGTCCTTGAACACGGTGCGGAAGGGGCGGATGATGGTGCTCTCGAACAGGCCGGCGCGGCCGTAAGGGTCGCCGGCGGCGAAGCCCTCAGCCGCCGAGCGGTCCGCGACATCGACCAGCAGCAGGCTGCCGCAAGGCCGTCCGTCCGTGTCCAGCAGCGGGCCGGCTTGCACCACGCGGTCGGCATAGGTGGTGAGATAGGCGATATGCGCTGCCCGCGTCGCGAGGCGGATGTCGAGGCTCGCGGGCCGGTCGGTGCAGATGATGGCGAACAGCATGTCGCTTCCCCAGGATGCGTGCAGCGCAGAGTAGCCGATTGCGTGCGACGCACAGTAACCGATCAACAGGTGCCTTCAACTCCCCGAGAGACGTGCTATCTTCGACGGGTGGACGCCACAGCATTCCCCGCGCGCCCGTCGCGCAGCCTGCACCGTTTCGCCAATCCCGGCCGTTTCCTGCGCGTGGCCGGGCGGGTGCAGCCTTGGCTCACGGTGGCTGCATTGATCCTGACGGGGGGCGGCCTGGCCTGGGGGCTGTTCATCGCCCCTGCGGACTGGCAGCAGGGTGACGCGGTGCGGATCATGTACGTGCACGTCCCCGCGGCCTGGCTGGCCTCGGCGGGCTATGTCAGCCTGGCGCTGTGCTCGCTCGCGTCCCTGGTGTGGCGGCACCCGCTGGCGGACTTGGCGGCGGTGGAGATCGGGCCGGTGGGCGCCGGGTTCACCGCGCTGTGCCTGGCGACCGGCAGCCTGTGGGGCAAGCCGATGTGGGGTGCCTGGTGGGTGTGGGACGCCCGGCTGACCAGCGTGCTGGTGCTGTTCTTCCTGTATGTCGGCCACATCGCGCTGGTGAGGGCGTTCGACGACCCGAACCGCGGTTATCGCGCCGGGGCGATCCTGGCGTTGGTCGGCGTGGTCAACCTGCCGGTCATCAAGTTCAGCGTCGATTGGTGGAACACCCTGCACCAGCCGGCGAGCATCAAGCTTACCGGGGCGCCGACCATGGCGACGACCATGCTTTGGCCGCTGCTGATTTGCGCAATCGGCTTCACCTTCACCTTTGCGGCGATCATCGTGGCCCGGCTGCGCGCCGCGGTCATGGAGCGCCGCATCCGCGGCCTGCTGCTGGCGGGCGCCGAGCGGCATGGAGCTTCCGCATGACGCATCTGCCCTACGTCGCCGCATGCTTCGGCCTGGGCCTGGCGGTGCCGCTCGTTTTTGCAGCCGGGGCCTGGCAGCGCTTGGCCCGCGCCCGGCGGCGGCTGGCGCAGATCGACCCGCGGAACACCAGCATGGGGGGTGTGGCATGACCCGCAAGCGGCGCCGGCTGTGGATCGTGCTGGCCTGCGGCCTCGGCATCGGCTCGGCGGCGGCGCTGGGCTTGGCCGCGTTCAGCGACAACATGGTGTTCTTCGTGGCGCCGTCCGACCTCGCGGCCCACGTGGCCGGCCCGGGCCGCATCCTGCGCCTGGGCGGGCTGGTGGAGGCCGGCAGCATCCACCGCGGCCAGGAGCGCGGGGAGCCGACCGCGCGCTTCCGCATCACCGACGGCCGGGCCGCGGTGGACGTGTCCTATTCCGGCATCCTGCCCGACCTGTTCCGCGAAGGGCAGGGGGCGGTGACGCTCGGCACTCTGCAACCCGACGGCAGCTTCCGCGCGCAGGAAGTGCTGGCCAAGCATGACGAGACCTATATGCCCAAGGACGTGGCGGACGCGCTGAAGCGCACCGGCCAGTGGCGGCCCGAGCAAGGGCCGCCGCCCCCGGCCGCGACCTGGAACACGCTGGCGCCGCAGAAGGCGGGCGGGTAGCGCCATGATCCCCGAACTTGGCCACTTCGCGCTCGCCTTGGCCTGCGCGCTCGCCTTGGCGCAAACCGTGCTGCCGCTTTGGGGCGCGCACCGCAACGACGCCCGCTTGATGGCCGCCGCCCCGGCGCTGGCGGTCGGGCAATTGCTGGCGCTCGCCACCTCCTTCGGCGCCCTGGTGTGGAGCAGCGTTGCCAACGACTTCAGCGTGCTGAACGTGGCGGAGAACAGCCACACGCTGAAGCCGCTGCTTTACAAAGTCACCGGCGCCTGGGGCAACCATGAAGGGTCGATCCTGCTTTGGGGCCTGATCCTCGCCCTGTGCGGCGGCGCTGTGGCGGCGTTTGGGCGCGGCCTGCCCTCCGCCTTGCGGGCGCGGGTGATCGGCGTCTTGGGCGGAAGTTCCGCCGGGTTCCTGCTGTTCGCGCTGCTGGCCAGCAACCCGTTCAACCGGCTGTGGCCACCGCCGTTCGACGGGCGGGACATGAACCCGCTGCTTCAGGACCCCGGCCTCGCCTTTCATCCGCCCATCCTCTACTCCGGCTATGTCGGCTTCGCCGTGCCCTTTGCCTTTGCCGTTGCGGCGCTGCTGGAAGGCCGGATCGATGCCGCTTGGGGCCGCTGGGTGCGGCCTTGGACCTTGGCAAGCTGGTGCCTGCTGACCATGGGCATCGCGCTCGGCTCCTGGTGGGCCTACTACGTCCTCGGCTGGGGTGGCTTCTGGTTTTGGGATCCGGTGGAGAACGCCTCTCTTTTGCCCTGGCTCACCGGCACCGCGCTGCTGCATTCCGCCATCGTGGTGGAGAAGCGCGAGGCGCTGAAGGTGTGGACAGTGCTGCTCGCCATCGGCACCTTCTCGCTCAGCCTGTCCGGCACTTTCCTGGTGCGGTCGGGCATCCTCAATTCCGTGCACGCCTTTGCCAACGACCCGACGCGCGGCGTGTTCATCCTGGGCCTGCTCGCCCTGGTGATCGGCGGCTCCCTGCTGCTGTTCGCCTTCCGCGCCCCGGCGCTGGCGCCGGGCGGGCTGTTCGCGCCGCTGAGCCGGGAAGGCGCGCTGGTGCTGAACAACGTCCTGCTGTGCAGCATGGCGGCCGTGGTGATCACCGGCACCATGTACCCCCTGTTCGCCGACTTCGTGCTCGGCGCCAAGATTTCCGTGGGCGCGCCGTTCTTCAACGCGACGGTGCTGCCGATGTGCGTGCCGGTGTTCGCGGCGATGATCGTCGCGCCCACCATGGCGTGGAAGCGCGCGCAACTGGCGCCGGCGCTGCTGCGCCTGTGGTGGGCGGCGGTCGCAGCCCTGGCCGTGGGAATTATCGTGGCGCTCGGCCCGGCGCGCGGCCTGCCGGCCCTGGCGTTCGGCGGCGCGGCCTGGCTGATCCTGGGGTCCTTCGCCGAAGTGATCGAGCGCATCCGGCTGTTCCGGGTGCCGTTCGGGGACAGCGTGGCCCGGCTGCGCGGCCTGCGCCTTTCGATGTTCGGCGCGGCGCTGGGCCATGCCGGCATGGGCGTGCTGATGGCGGGCATCGCCGGCATGTCGCTCGCGACCCAGCAGGTCGTGCTGATGCGCCCCGGGGACACCGTGCAGTCGGCAGGCTATAGCTGGACGCTGGAGAGCCTGCGCAACCAGCCCGGCCCGAACTACGCGGCGCGCGTCGCCACCATGCGGCTGGAGCGCGACGGGCGCGTGGTCGCGGTCATGCAGCCGTCGCGCCGCACCTTCCCCGTGCAGCGCATGACCACCACCGAAGCCGCGATCCACACCAACGGCATGGCCGACCTTTACGTGGTGCTGGGGGAGGAACGGGACGACGCCGCCATCATGCGCCTGAACTACAACCCACTGGCTCCCTGGATCTGGCTCGGCGCGTTGATCATGGCGATGGGCGGCGGCTTGTCGCTGCTGGACCGCCGCACGCGGGTCGGTGCGCCGGCCCGTGCCGCCGTGCGGCCGGGGGCCGCGGTCGCGTGAACCGCCGCCAGGCCCTGCTGCTGGCGCC
>CALMVT010000366.1 GCA_937873175.1 uncultured Acetobacteraceae bacterium
GCGGTGGGTCATGACCGCTGCACCCTCCCTCGGCATCGCGTTGACGTCGATCCGTGCGAAGCACAAGGTGTAAGGGCTTTCAGATGTCCGGGCGGGATGCCGCTGCCCTATTGGGGATGAAAGGGCCGAGGATGGATCAAGCCACGTCGGACCGGGCTGCCCCCGGAGAGAGCGTGCCGGGCCTTACAGGTCCGGAGGCCATCGTCACCAGCCTGAAGCGGACCGCCGCGACGACGCCTTACCGGTTCCGCGATCTGCTGGCCCTGGACGATTTCGAGCGTCATGCGCAACGCCTGCTGCCGCCGATGGTCTTTCACTACGTGGCCGGCGGCGTGGAAACGGGGACGGCGTTGCGCGGCAGCCGGGAGGCTTATGCAGGCTACAGGTTGGTGCCGCGTATGTTGCGCGACGTTTCAGGGCGTGACCAGGGCGTGACGCTGTTCGGCCGCCGCTACGACGCGCCGTTCGGCATCCCGCCGCTAGGGGGCGCGGCGTTCGTCGCCTACCGAGGCGACCTGGTGCTGGCCGAGGCGGCGCGGCGGCAGTCGTTGCCGATGATCCTGAGCGCCTCGGCGCTGATCAGCCTTGAGGACGTGCGCGCGCGCAACCCGGATGCCTGGTTTCAGGCATACCTGCCCGGGGACCAGAACCGGATCGACCGGCTGGTGTGCCGGGTCGACGCGGCCGGATACCGCGTGCTGGTGGTCACGGCGGACACGCCGGTGCTGGGCAACCGGGAGCACAATATCCGCACCGGGTTCAGCATGCCGATCCGGGCAACACCGCGGGTGCTGCTTCAGAGCGCGATGCATCCGCGCTGGGCGCTGGGCGTGGTGGCGCGAACCTTTCTCCGGCATGGCGCGCCGCATTTCGAGAACACGGAAGCGGAGCGCGGGCCGCCCATGATGTCAGGCAACAGCGTGCGCAACACGATCGCGCGGGACCAGTTGTCGTGGCGCAACGTCGATGCGATCCGGCGGCAATGGAAGGGGCCGTTGCTCATCAAGGGACTGCTCTCGCCCGCCGATGCGAAGCTGGCGCGCGAGGCGGGGGCGGATGGGGTCATCCTGTCGAACCATGGGGGGCGGCAGCTCGACCACGCGGTGGCGCCGTTGGACGTGCTGCCGGAGGTCGCAGCGGAGAAGGGCGGCATGGCCGTCATCGTGGACAGCGGCATCCGGCGCGGGACGGACGTGCTGAAGGCGATGGCGCTGGGGGCCGACTTCACCTTCGTGGGTCGGCCGCTCCTGTTCGCGGCGGCGCTGGGCGGGGTGGCCGGAGTGGAGCACGCGATCCGGCTGCTGCGGGAAGAAATCGACCGGAATATGGCGCTGGTGGGCGCCTGCACGCTTCCGGAGCTGACGCCGGAGCTGGTGCGGCCGGTCGGACACAGGGCCGGTTGATGGATCCGTTCCGTCTCATGTGCGCGCTGGCGGTCCGTGCGCCGTTCGACCGGACGGTCCTGCCGAGGTTCGCCGCAAGCGGGGGAAAGATAGAGGTCGTTTGGGGGCCGACCACCGTCATCCAAGAGAAGCTCGCGCGTGGGGAAGCGGCGGATGCCGTGCTGCTGACGGCGGAGGCGGTGGATGCGCTCGTGGCGGACCGCACTTTGGACGGGGGAACCCGTGTGGAGGTGGCGACGTCGCAGCTCGGCGTGGCAGTGCCCCGCGGCAGCCGCAGGCCGGACCTGTCAACCGAGGCGTCGTTCCGGCAGGCGCTGCTAGACGCCCGGTCGGTGGCGTTTTCGCGCGGCGGGGCGAGCGGGATCTATTTCGCCGGGCTGCTCGAGCGGATGGGGATCGCGGAAGCCGTCCGGGCGAAGGCGACGATCATTCCAGCCGGTTTCACGGCGGAGAAGCTGGTCAGCGGCGAGGCCGACATGGCCGTGCAGCAGGTCAGCGAGCTGATGGTGGTCGGAGGCGTCGACATCGTGGGGCCGTTCCCGGATGTGGTGCAGGCTCGGATGCGGTTCTCGGCTGCCGCGGTCGCTGGTTCCCCGGCGCGGGCGTCGGTCCGGGCGCTCCTGGCGTCGCTGCGCGAGGAGGAGGCGGAGGCGGCGTTTCGCGCGTGCGGGCTGGATCCCGCGACATAGGTCGAAACAAGACGGGAGGCGTGGAGATGTCCGAGACGACAGGCGGGGCAAGCCGCTGGAGCCGGCGGCCGGCAGGGTCAACCTGGGGCGATTGGGGACCAGACGACGAGTTGGGCCGGCTGAACCTCCTGACTCAGGAGAAGGTGCTGGAAGGGATCGCGGAGGTGCGCGAGGGGCGCACGTTCTGCTTGTCGCTGCCACTCGACTACCCCGGCGGGGCAGTGATCAACCCGCGGCGGCGCCCGCCGGAGCTCCGGCCGACGATGCGGGAGGGTCGGGCCAACATGGCACTGCCGTTGCGCTGCTACGACCCGACCGCGCTGGACATCATATGCGACGACCAAGTCTTGCTGACGCTGCAGTATTCGACGCAATGGGACACGCTCGCCCATGTAGGACAGATGTTCGACGTGGATGGCGACGGAGAACCGGAAGACGTGTTCTACAACGGGTTCCGCGCCGGGTCGGATGTCGCGGGCCCGGTGCTTTACTGCGGCGGGCAGGAGTTGCCGAACGGGGCGCCGCAGGGCGCGCGACGGCTGGGCGTAGAGAACATGGCGAAGTCCTGCATCCAGGGCCGTGGCGTGATGATCGACCTGGAGGCGCATTTCGGCCGGTCGGGCGAGATCGTGGGATACGAGCAGCTGATGCGCGTCTTGGAGAAGGACAGCGTGGTGGTTGAGCCAGGCGACCTCGTGTGCCTGCGCACCGGGTTTGCGGAGATGCTGCTGGCGATGAACAAGCAGCCGGATGCGGAGCTATTGCGAACGACGAATTGCGCCCTGGACGGGCGGGACGAGCGGTTGCTGCAGTGGATCACGGATACCCGGCTCGTGGCCTTGATCTCTGACAACTACGCCGTCGAGGCAGCGCCCGCGAAGCCGTGCACGGCCGACGTATGCTCGACACTGCCGCTGCATGCGCATTGCTTGTTCCGCCTGGGCGTCTACCTGGGCGAGATGTGGCATCTCACGGAACTGGCGGACTGGCTGCGCGCGAATGGCCGAAATCGCTTCCTTCTCACTGCTCCTCCGTTGCGCCTTCCCGGCGCCGTCGGCTCCCCGGCAACGCCGGTCGCAACAGTGTAGGGGGCCGACGGAACGCGGTTCGCGGCCACCGCCGCGACGATGCTTGTGCGGTGAGAGGCCGGTCTCCAGGCCTCGTCGCCGCTGCAGAACCCGGCCCGTCCATCCCCAGCAGGTCCGGCAACAATTCGATTGGCCTGAGCAGGGTGGGCAGTCACCATGTCATGGATGGCTCAACTGGCTCCTAACCAAGCCGGTGCCGGCCATCGCAACCAGCTGAAGCGACCATTTCGCACGCGTGGGTCACGGTGCAGCCCTGGAGTGCCACGCCACAAGCACCGCTCGCAAGGCCGGAACGGTCGAAGCGCGGACCCACCGGTACAAGGCGCTCGTTCAAGCCCTGTTCCCCTTCATGTTCAGCCGCGTCTCAAGCTGTCCGGCTGCGAAGGAAATCGGCCAGCATATGGCGAAATAAAGGGTTGCCACCAGCGGATAGACGATCATTGGCTGGTAGGTCACGTTCACCATCAATTGCCCGGCGCGTGTCAGCTCGACGAAGCCCACGATGGCTGCGACCGAGGTGTTCTTGATCAGCTGCACCAGGAACCCCACCGTGGGCGGAATGGCAATCCGCGCCGCCTGCGGCAGGATCACGCGCCGCAAGATGTGCCATCGGGGCAACGCCAACGCGGTCGCGGCTTCCCACTGCGCGAGCGGGATGGCCTCGATCGTACCGCGCCAGATATCGCCCAGGAACGCCGCCGCATACAGCGTGAAGGCCAGCGCCACCGCCGGCCAGGCGTCCAGCCGCACCCCGGTCAGCACGGCGAGCCCATAGAATGCGAGGAACAGCTGCATCAGCAGCGGTGTTCCTTGCAGAAGGGCAATATACACCGTCGCCGCGGCACGGACCGCCCGCAGCCGAGACACCCGCATCATGGCGACCGCGAACCCGCCGAGCCCGCCGCCCAGGAACGCCACCAAGGTCAGCGCGACGGTCCAGCGCAGCGCGGCGAGCAGGAACACCAACTCGGTCGGCCCGAAGTCGCGGTTCATGCCCGGCCGCCCCCCAGGCCGGGACGCCCGCGGGTAAACCCGGCCCAATACACTGTGTCGAGGAGCAGCCGGGCAGCCGCTGCCATGCCGAGATAGATCAGCGTGGCGGCAAAGTAGAACTCAAAGCTGCGGAAAGTGGTGGACTGCAGCGAGTTCACCGTCGACGTCAGCTCCTCCGCCGAGATCGCCGACACGACGGACGAGCCCAGCAGGATCAGGATGAACTGTGCGGCGAGGCCGGGGTAGCTGACCCGGATGGCCGGGAACAGCACGACATGCCGGAAGATCCGCATGCGCCCCAGCCCCAGCGCCGTTGCCGCCTCGACCTGGCCGTGCGGCACCGCCTCGATCCCCGACCGAAGGATTTCGGTCGCATAGCCGCCGAAGTTGAGCGCAAGGCCCAGCACGGCGGCCTCGTCCGCATCAAGCCGGATGCCCAGCGCGGGCAGTGAGAAATAAACGATGAACAGTTGCACCAGCAGCGGCGTGTTGCGGATCACCTCTATGTAGCCACGCACCACGGCGCGCAGGGCGCGGACCCGCGATCCCATCGCATAGGTGCAGGCCATCGCGATCAGCAGGCCGAGCGCCAGTGCGGCCACCGACATCCACAGCGTCGCCAGCGCCCCCTCGGCCAAGATCCGCCAGTTGTCCTGGACAACGCCGAACTGAAAAACGTAGTGCACGCCCGGCCTAGAGGGTCGGCAGCTCCGGCAAGTCCACGTTGGTGTAGCGCTTGTATGTCTCCGCCAGCACGCCGTTGCGCGCGTTCAGGAACACCCAGGTGTTGATCCAGGCGCGCAGCTCCACGTCGGCGTGTCGCACGATGGGTGCATAGAAGGCCCGGGTGACGAGGAACTTGATCTCGATCCCGGCGCCGGGGTTGCGGGCGATCACGGAGTTCATGGCGAACTCGGTCATTGCGATAGCGTCCACCTGGCCCGACAGCATCGCCTGGATCGTCGCGCTGATGTCATCGAACCACACAATCTTCGCGCCCGGCGGTGTCACTTTCGGCACGGTCGCCTCTTCGAGGGTGGCGCGGGTGATGCCGATGCGCTTGCCGGTCATCTCCTCCGCCTTGGTGATAGCCGTCTTCTTCGGGCCGAACACGACGATCGACAGCGCACCGTTCGGGTTGCAGAACGCCACCGTCTTGGCGCGGTCGAACGTGATGGAGATGGACGACAGCGTCACGTCGCACCGGCCGGCGAGCAATGACGGGATCCGCTGGGTCGAGACAACCTGCAAGAGGTCGAGCTCCACGCCCAGGTCTTTGGCGAGTTGGCGGCAGTTGGCGACCTCTACGCCGTCCGGTTTGCCGTCCGCGCCGATGATGCCGAATGGAGGCGAACTGGTGTCGCAAGCGATGCGGACCACGCGCTCCTTCAGTATGCGGTCGAGCGTGGTGGCATTGCCGCCGCCCTGGGCCGCCGCCGGAGACAAGGCTGCGAGCGTCAAGCCGGCAAGGCCGGAGCCTGCGATCAGATTGCGGCGGTCCATGGCGTTCCCTTGATTTGTTGCGGTCGATTGTCCGGCTGAACCACGGCCATGGCAAGCGGCGTTTGAAGCGATGGGTACGGCGGGGACTGTCGCACGATTGGGGTGCGAAGGTAAGTTGGATACTTTCGTGTCTGTTCCCTTACCAAAGATGGATGCGTGGCCTGGATGTTGAGATTGGTGAAGACCGGGGTTGAAGGCGAGGGGCCGTGCACGAACATCATGGAAATCCATCGGCCCGGTGATCTCGGCGACATCGCCAACGGGACTGTCGCGAGGTTGGGGGTGCGAAGGTAAGTTGGATAGTTT
>CALMVT010000367.1 GCA_937873175.1 uncultured Acetobacteraceae bacterium
GCGTCCCCAGGAAGTTCGTGCCCGTCTGGCCGCCGCCATGCACCATCACCACCGGATGAGGCTTCACCGTGCCGGCCGGGACCTGGAACTGCACGAACATCTGCCCGGCCATCGCTTGGTCGCCGCTGGTGGGAAACATGTGGCCGCCCACGAAGAAGTAGCCTTGCTTGGCGATCGATAGAGGCTGGGCGGTGTCGGCGGCGGCAGGCTGGGCCGCCACTGATCCGACCAATGCTCCGGCCCCTAGCACGATTCCTGCTAACAAGGCGTGGCGCATCGTCATGAGTGTCCTCCCAGGGTGTTTTCTCCGACCCTAGCCTTCCTGGGAGTATCGTCAACCTGTCGGACCACAGGCGCGGCGAAGGCCGGCAACGCGGGCCAGGCGCATCTTGGCTCATACTACGATGGAACACCGGTGATCTCGGCCCGGGCACAGGAGGCTTGGGCTCAAGCGGCGCGATACTGGCGGCGAGGAGGCATTAGCGGCGGAGCTGGAGCAGGCTGTGGACCTGATCGTGGGCGGACGGGAAGCCCTGGGCGCAACGGGCTGACTTGAACCGGTTCATCTGCCCCTCGCGTCTTCGGGTCGACTGATGCGAGTGCCAGCGGCGGGCAGCTTGCGGCGGACTTGGTTGGCGAACTCCTGACCGAACTTGAGGTCTCACCGCCGCATGGTGTCGCGGCTCACGGCAATGCCCCGAGCTGCCAGCAGTTCATCGACGTGGCGCAGGCTGAAGGGAGAGCGGAAACAGAGCCAGCCTGCGTGGCTGATCACCTCGGCAGGAAAGCGAAGGCTAGCGCCTATGTCGTTGATCGGCGTAGATGCGGTGTCGGTCGCGGCGACCCTGCTGGCAACGTCGCCCGTTCTCCCGCCCGCCAGGCTCCAAGGAGGCTCGATGCTCGCCCATGTCCGAGGCACGATGCTGTATTTCGATGTCGAAGGTGCCGGGCTGGTGCCCGACGGCCCCGTCATGCGTGAGCGCCCCACGGCCATGGTCGTCCATGGCGGCCCGGGCGGCGATCACTCCGGCTTCAAGCCCGCCGTGTCGCCGCTCGCCGACGCCATGCAGCTGATCTACTTCGACCACCGCGGCCAGGGCCGGTCCGAGCGCGGCGACCCGGCGCGCTATACGCTGGACGAGAACGTCGAGGACATGGAGGCGCTACGCCGCCATCTCGGGCTGGACCCGGTGGTCAGCATCGGCACCAGCTACGGCGGCATGGTTGCAATGGCCCACGCCGCCCGCTTCCCGGAGGCCGTCAGCAAGCTGGTCCTGATCGTGACCGCGGCGCACGGCGGGTTCATGGCCCGTGCGGAGCAGTTCGTCCGCGACCACGGCACGGCCGAGCAGCAGCAGGCCTGCGAGCGGCTGTGGTCCGGCACGTTCGAGACGCCGGAGCAGATGGCCGATTACTACGCCGCCATGGGGCCGCTCTATAGCCGCCGCTACGACCCGGCGGCGGCCGAGGCGGTGCGCGGCCGGTCGATCTACGCGCCGGAGCCGCTGAACCGGGCTTTCGGGCCGGGCGGCGTGCTGCGGTCTTTTGACCTGCGGCCCGAGATCGGCCGCGTCGCCGTGCCCACGCTGGTTCTGGCCGGGCGGCACGACTGGATCTGCCCGCCCGAGTTCTCGGAGGAGATCCACCGCCTGATCCCCGGCGCGCAGCTGCAGATCTTTGAGGACAGCAGCCACACCATCCGTGCGGACGAGCCGGACGCGCTGAATGCCGTTATCCGGAAGTTCGTTGCAAGTTAGATCCGCCCTTCATAGGCGATGCACGCATTGGCCGGCCCAGCCTGCATGGCCGGCCAATGCGTGATGGCCGGATCAGCCCCGCATCGCTCCGCGACGGGGCGAGTACGTCACGAGCGCGCGGGCTCACGGCCGGGTGCGTATCCGCCATCGTTGCGGCAAGGGTCGTTTCTGCTTTATTGCGAGATTGCGTCGGGCGCAGGATCCAGCTTGCCTCACGCCGCCAGCTCGTGCCGCTGTGCCGCGAGCGGCTCGGTCGTTGCCCCGAACACGAAGCCGCCCGTCCCGAAGTCGTAGGGCGCGTCTGCTGGGCCAGGTCGTGCCCTTGCTGGGCGGCGTAGCGGTCCGATCCTCCGCCCCACGGTTGCTTGAGACATCCCGCAAGCGGACGGTATCCGCGACAGGGATGACGAACATGACAGCAGAGACAACGATGGGCACGGGTGCGGCGGGTCCTGGCCGGGGTGGGCGCATGTCACGGCAGCGCAAACGCGACGCGGTGCTGCGGCTGTTGCGGGGCGAGGATCTGGAGCTGGTTTCGCGCGCGCTCGGCGTGACGGCGGCCACGTTGAGCGGCTGGCGCGACGCTTTCCTGGCGGCAGGCGAGGCGAGCCTGGCGACCCCCGCGCAAACGCTTCGCGTTTCGCTGCATCCAACGACGGCGAGGCGTTGGAGAACGAGCGGCTGAAGACCAAGCTGGGCGAAATGCTGCAGGAGCGCGAACTGCTGGAACCCAGCGAAATCGCAAGCGATTTGCGCGAGGTCGCGGCGCTGGAGGCAGGCCGCCCTTTGGCATGGCGGAGGTCGAAGCGGTGAGCCGAGCCGCCTCGCCCAGCAGCGGCAAGCCTTACGGGCTGGCCCGCGTGTGCCGGGTCTGGCGCGTGTCCAGGGCCACGGTGTATCGCCACCGCCTGCCACCACGGACCCACCCGCCGCGGCGCCAAGGCCCGGTCGGGCCGATGGCGGATGCGGTGCTGGCGGACGCGATCCGGGCCATCCTTTCCGGTTGCCCCTTCCATGGCGAAGGTTACCGCAAGGTCTGGGCCCGGCTGCGTATGGGCGGGGTGCGCACCTCCAAGCGCCGGGTGCTGCGCCTGATGGGCGAGCACGGCCTGCTCGCATGGCGGAAACGAAGTTTCGCGCCGAGACGGCACCATCATCCCCGACCGGGTGGACACCATGTGGGGCACCGATCTAACCACGACGTGGACCGGGGAGGGACAAGCCGCCGTGTTCGTCGCCGTGGATCACCACAGCGCCGAGTGCATCGGCATCCACGCCGCGCGCCGGGCGATTTCGCGTTGCGAAACGCCGAGGCCACCCGCTTCGAAGCGCTGGAGCCGATCCGCCAAGGCGTGCGCCGCTGCTTCGGCACCTTTGGAAAACAGATCGCCGAGGGCCTTGCCGTCCGCCATGACCATGGAAGCCAATACATGTCCGACGCTTTCCAGAAAGAACTCGCCTTCCTCAGCATCGAGAGCTCGCCTGCCTTCGTGCGTGCGCCCGAGGGCAACGGCTGCGCCGAGCGCTTCATCCGCACCCTCAAGGAGAACCTGCTCTGGGTGCAAACCTTCGACACCGTCAAGCAGCTCCGCCAGGCGCTGATCGAGTTCCGGGACGCCTACAACGCGATCTGGCTTATCGAACGGCACGGCTTCCGGCCGCCCGCCGCGGTCCGTGCCGAGCAGCTTCCACCCGCGGCACTGGCCGCGTAGGGTTTAAACCGGTGTCTCAGAAACCGCAGGCGGTACACCGACGCCCAGACTTGGGGCTTGTGGCCGTCCATCACCTCGCGCACGACCGAGGCGGCCCGTGTCGGTGCGGCGTGGTGCACCGCCGCCGACGCGCAGCGGAACACCCAGTGGTAAGCATTCGAGCCTTCGATCCTGACCCCGGTC
>CALMVT010000368.1 GCA_937873175.1 uncultured Acetobacteraceae bacterium
GCGACGCCGAACGCCGCCCAGTCGGTGCGGGAATGAATCATGCAGATTGCCTTGTGTGTTGATGCAAGTAGATCAGAGCTGGGACAATGACTGGTGTAAGGCGACTTAACCCCAGACGGTTCATTCAACATGAAGTGCGTCACGACTAATTCGTTTCCACGACCCAAAGCGTACTGTTGGTGGATACACGTTCACGTTATGCAGTTAGCGTTTGGTGTACTCATCATTTCTTGAGCAAGGGTGGAGCACATTGAAAGGTGTTCAGGTCTGCTCCACCCGCATTCGATTGGGAAAGCGGAATGCCGTTCTCCTGATCAGGAACGCCGATCGGCAGTGGCTCCGCTTTGGTCGGCAGCAAGGGGGATTGTAGGGGTCAACTGGACGCGGCTGATGCCGACGGCTGTTTGCGCGACCGCTTCGCCGGGGCAGGTAGTCTGTTGGCGGAAGTCGGCTTGATCTGCCCAAATGGCGTTTCTGGACCGGCCGGAGGATTTTAGGGATGGGAACAAACTTTTGGATGCGCGCGCGGCGCAAAGGACGCCGGGCGTGCAGCCCGGCCATGCGCCCATGAGCGACAGCAGTTTGGAAGCCGGTTCCCCATCTGCGGGCCTGCGCGCAAGGGCGGAGTGGGCCTTGGACGTGCTGAGCTTCGTGCTCTCGGACGTGCGCTACGGCCTCGGCGCGTATCTCGGCGTCTACCTGCTGACGGAGCACGCCTGGAACCCGGCGAGCATCGGCCTGGCGCTTTCGTTTGGCGGCTTGATCGGCCTGGTGTCGCAGACGCCGCTCGGCGCCATGGTCGATGCGCTGCGGGCCAAGCGCGCGCTGATCGCGGGCGCAGTGGCCGTGGTGACCGCGACGTGCCTGGTCATCCCGCTCGCGCCGCGGTTCTGGCCCGTCGCCGCGGCGGGGGTGGTCGGCAGCCTGGCCGGCACCACGATCGGCCCGTGCCTAGCGGCGATCTCGCTCGGCATCGTCGGGCCGGCCCGCTTCGCCCGGCGTGCGGGCCGGAACGAGTCGCTGTTCCATTTTGGCAACGGCGCGATCAACGTGGCGATCCTGGCCACGGCGCCCATTTTCGGCACCGCCATCGTGTTCTGGATGATGGGCCTGACGGCAGCGGCCAGCGTGGCGGCCGCTTGGGCCGTGCCCGAGCGGGCCATCAACCACGAGCTGGCCCGCGGCTTCATCCCTGACGAGGCCGGGCACGGGGTGCGGCCCTCGCCCTGGCGCCTGCTGCTGACCAACCGGCCCTTGCTGGTGTTCGCCGGGTGCGGGGCGATCTTCCATCTGGCCAACGCTGCTATGCTGGGCTTGGTGGCCCAGAAGCTTGCCGTGGCGCATCCTGGCCAGGGCGTCGCCTTCACCGCCGCCTGCGCCATCGCCGCGCAGTCCGTCATGGTGCCCACGGCCGCGCTGGCTGGCCGGCAGGCCGATGCCTGGGGGCGCAAGCCGCTGCTGCTCGCCGCCTTCGCGGCGCTGGCCCTGCGGGGCGCGCTCTACACCCTGTCCGACCAATCGGCTTGGCTGATCGGCGTGCAACTGCTGGACGGGGTGGGGGCGGGGCTCACCGGCGCGTTGTTCCCGGTCGTGGTGGCGGACCTGACGCGCGGCAGCGGGCACTTCAACGCCGCCGGCGGCGCCGTCGGCACCGTGCATGCGATCGGCGGGATCGTGAGCGGGGCACTGGCCGGGGAGGTGGTGGTGCTGGCCGGATACGAGGTGGCTTTCCTGACTCTGGCCGCCATCGCAGCCCTGGGCGCCGCGCTGTTCTGGCTGGCAATGCCCGAGACGCGGCCCACCCTCGTTGAAGTCGGGCCACGCAGCCCGGAGCCGAGCGCCGGCGTTCGCCCGCGGCGTGGGATGCCGTAGAACCCACCGCCAGCGAAGACGGCTGCCCCGCCGGCGGCGGGAACAGGAACGCCCTTCGTACCCAGGGCTTTCGCCGCCGTTGCGACGGCGGAAGCGATGCTGGTTGGCCACAAGCGTTTCTTCGCAGCGCGACAGCGGGTTGGCTGCTGGATCGCTGCGGAAAGGCGCCGGGAACACCTTATCGCGATCCGTTCTCCGCCAAGTACTCCTACCCGTCACGTGAACAACGATAGCAGCAACGCCCCAAGCCAGGTGCCGTTAAGCGGTCAGGCTGCGAAGTACCGGAAGAGATTGACCAATGTTCTATCACGACAAACGTACGCAATACACGGTCCGGGTCGAGAAGCCGAACCCGCTCTACGCCAAGATGCTGCAGCAGGCGCTCGGCGGTGTCGAGGGCGAGATCCGCGTCATGATGCAATATTTGTTCCGAGTTCGAAACAGTCGCGGCCCCGTCAGTTACCGGGACATGCTGCTGGAGACCGGGACCGAGGAGATCGGCCACGTCGAGATGTTCGCGACCGCCATCGCGCTCAACCTGGAAGGCTCGCCCGCCGCGGTGCAGGAGGAGCAGGCGCGCAACAACCCGATGGTGGCGGCCGTCATGGGCGGGATGAGCGCGCGGCAGTACCTGTCGGGCGGTTTGGGCGCGGTGTGCCAGGACAGCGAGGGCAACCCGTTCAACGGCTCCTGGGTGGTGAGCAGCGGCAACATCGCCGCCGACATGTTCTCCAACACCAACGCCGAAGCGACAGGCATCGCGCTGGTCTGCCGCCTGTACGAGATGACCGACGATCCCGGCTTGAAGGACGTGCTCAAGTACCTCATCGCCCTCGACGTCATGCACCAGCAGCAGTGGCTGGCGGTGATTGAGGAGCTGGGCGGCCTCACCCAGCAGCTTCCCATCCCGAACTCGTTCCGGCACGACCAAAAGATGACCAAGTTCAGCCACACTTTTTTCTCCACCACCATCGACGGCATCGACCCGCCGCAGGGGCGCTGGACGAGCGGGCCGAGCCTCGACGGTAAGGGCGAGTTCAACGTCATGCGCCTCCGCTCCATGGGCGAGGAGCCGCGGCTCGCGCCCCCGATCCCCCAGGCCTTCGCACAGCTGGAGGAGATGCAAGGCGGCCAGCAGCGCGTGGCGGCCACGGGCACCAGCTCGAACGGCATGGCCGCGGGCGGCAATGGCGGCAGTCTTGGCTCCGAAGGCATCACCACGCGCATTGGGGACAAGCTGACCGACAGACCGACAGGATCACCGGCCGGAGCACGTAGAGCGGGACCTCCGAGTAAGCGGCCCGGCGCCGCCCGGGACGAAGCCGGGCGGCGTCGAGGGCGAGCTCCGGGGAGTGCTGCATCGCTTCTTTCAGGCCAGCAGCCGCGGCTCCGACAAACGCCGCAAAACCCGCACGGAGGCCTTCGGCCACGCCGAGATGCCTGCGACCGCCGTCGCGCCTGCGCTCGCGGGCACCCCGCCGCGACATGAGAAGAAGCGGCGCGCGGCAACCCGGTAGTCGCAGCCGCAACGGGCGGAAGGAGCCTGCGCGCCTTTCGGTCCGGCGGCATGGGCACGCTGGCCACGGCTCGCGCCGCGGATCCCGCAGACCTTGCGCTTGATGGGAAGGAATGCGGGCGCAGCGCCGGCGGCGACGGCGCCAGCTCCGAAAGCGGAGGCATCGTCTCGTGCCTGAAGTATGGCGTGCTGGCCACCGCAGGCAGCTTGCATGCGGAACCCCCGCCGATTTTCCCGACACGCCCAGGAGCATCTCGACATGGCACCAACGACCCCGACGGTGGCACCGCCCCAGCCAGGCAGCCTCAACAGCTCGCTCGACCGCAACATCCGCGCTCTGGCCCAGCGCCGCAGGCAGGAAGCCGCATCCGCGACGCTTGAGGAGCGGATCGCCGAGGCGGTCACGTCGTTCACGGGCAGCATGCGGTTCGTGTATCTGCACCTGGCGCTGTTCGGGGCGTGGATCCTGGTCAACCTCGGCCTGGTGCCCGGCGTGCCGCGGTTCGACCCGTCCTTCGTGGTCCTGGCGATGGCCGCCTCCGTCGAGGCGATCTTCCTGTCGACCTTTGTGCTGATCAGCCAGAACCGCATGTCCGCTGCGGCGGACAAGCGCGCCGACCTCGACCTTCACATCAGCCTGCTGGCCGAGCACGAGCTGACCAAGCTGGCGGGCGTCATCGAGGCCATCGCCGCCCGCCTCGACGTGCGGACCGGAGCCGACGCCGAGATGGACGAGGTCAAGCGGGACGTGGCGCCCGAGGCGGTGCTCGACGAGATCGAAGCGGAACAGAAAGGAAAGTAGGCGGCCGGGCACCCCAACCCAAACGCTATCATACCATCGTGTGGCGCGGGCAACCCTGGGCAAGGATGCCTGTTCCGACCTTGGACCACTCAGTCCCGAAATCTACGTGACAGGACAGCCCGATAATCCGCAGCCTTTCCCGCTTGTCGCCCCGCTCCGCCGCCGTGCCCGACGAACCGCCTGCGCCCACGCGCGGCGTGCCCAGCACCGCGGCCATCTTCGGGCATCCGATCCATCCCATGATCGTGCCCTACCCCGTCGCTTTCCTGACCGCGGCGCTGGCCACGGACCTTGCCGCACGTGCCACCCGCGATCCGTTCTGGGCGCGGGCGTCCGGGTGGCTGCTCGGTGCCGGGATCGCGTCGGGCGCTGCGGCCGGCGCTGTCGGCGCGATCGACTACTACACCATCCGCCGTGCCCAAGAAGCGAAGGTCGGGCGGCTCCATGCCTGGGGGAACCCCGTCGCCCTTGGCCTGGCTGCCGCAAGCCTGGCGCTCCGGCGTGGCCGTGCGGACGACATTCCCGGCGATGGCGCGGTCGCAGTGACCGCCGGCATGGCCGCCGTGCTGGGGGTCACGGCGTGGGCCGGCGCCGAACTCTCCTACCGCCACATGGTCGGCGTCGCCGGCCACGGCGACCAGCACACGCACAGGGAGAAGCGCTACGTCGCCTGAGACGGCCGGCTGACCCGCGCGGGTCAGCGGGGTTGATGACGGCGGCAGGCCTGCCGCCGTGAAGGCGCATCCTGCCGATGCGGGCCGCCGAGAAATCGCACGCCCGCACCGAGCGCGACATGCGGCCGGCGCCAGGCAGCGATCTGCACCTTCTGGGAAAGGGGGGCACGGCTTTCAGGCCCGCGTCTTCCGGCTGCGTGGACGGACCCGGGCTTTCCGTGGCTCCGTACCTGCACTTCCCAAGTTGGACGATGGACCCTGCGCAGGCATGTCCGTGCCCCGTCCAAAGATGTCAGCATGCAGAAGCGCCCGGAGCGCGACGGCTTGCGCCGTCTCGGACGACCCGTCCAGCGGGACCTCAAGCGGCGCAGGCCCCCAGCGCCTCGTATTCGGCCATGGCACCCGCCCTGCGATATCAGCAGCCCGCGCCACCTGGCCCACCGCCGCGACCCCGACTGTGCCCGCCTGGACCGCGTCAAGGGTTCCTTGCGCCCGCTGCCGGCGCCGCAACGCCGATGCTTTCCGGGTGTGCCGCGGAGAAGCGGGGCGCGGCCCAAGCAGTTTTGCGGCCGGAAACTGCTTTGGTGAATGCCAGCGCGTCCGCCGGTCGTCGCTGGCCTGCCCGGCCGCGATGACGGCAAGGCTGGTGCGGGCTTGTGCGTCTTGCGACACCTTGCGATGCCCATGGGACATCCGAACCATGTCCGTGTCGCCTGACCCCAAACGGGATCGGGGTCACCGCGCCGACACGCTTGGTCTATGCGCCTGCTGCTTCCTGCCTTTGGCAGCGGCTGAGATAATGATCCATCATTCTTTTCAGAAAAGGAATGTCGATTTTGCCTTGCCGGAGCGCCCACGGCTTATGGTTGCCGTCCCGCTCCTGCAGAATGACGTGCAGCACCTGGTTCTGGTGGTCGATAACGGTATCGGGATGGCCGGTCTCGCCTTTTGGGGCCTGAGGCTCGAAAGGCATGTTCATGGGAGTGAAGGGTCGATCGACCGCGTTGGACGCCGCGAAGAAGACGCGCTGGCGCTCACCGTCGCACCCGGGCGGCTTCTGCATAAAGCACACGCCAACCATGAGGAAATGCTCCTCGTCAAACCCGATGATCTGCGTGCCCTCCGGGCACCACTCGTACTCGTGGTCCGTCCGGCCAGGCTGGTTATGGAACGGTATCTCCGACATCTCGAGGACAAGGCGCGGCTCCGACCATTGCGCACCTGGCAACAAGCGTTCGCGCAGCGACATGTAGATGTCGCCTTCGGTTTTATGCGGCCACGTCGGTTCCATCTTGGTGATGCCGGTGAAGGTTAGGCAATCGTACGCTTTGCCGTTCGTCTTGATCCGCGAGTAGCTTGGGTCATAAACCCCTATGAGAGGGTGCTTCGGTTTGGCGACGGAATCTTTGGTGATCAGCGGCTTTCGTTCCCCGATGAAGAGCTCGCCGTCGGTGGAATGCGCCTCCATGATGACGCCGCCGGGCTCGAAGCAAGCGGTCTGGATGTACATGGTGTAGTGCGGCTTGCCGTCCTCGAACTCGTAGGCCAGCGCCGGCGCGCAGAGTTGCGGGCCCGACAAGCCCTCAAGCGTCGGCGACTTCAGCTCCTGCCAATGGCCTTCCAGATCGTCCGCGCCAAAACGGGCAACCTTCCACGCCTGTATGTCGGACCGGCCGGAACTCGTGTATTTGATGAACCGGTAAGGTGTCAGCGCGTCGTCCGGATGTGTTTCGACAACTGATGGATCTTTTTGTTCTGGATGGTTTTCATCTTCGCCGGGTAGCCTACTTAGGATCAACGTTGCTGTTTTAAGCATCGCACACCTACGAGGTCACGAGTCTTGTTGCCGCGAGCACATCGCCTATATCATATCGGTTATGCAATTTCCACGTTTCATGCAAAGTTTTGGCAACGAGCCCGTTTGCATG
>CALMVT010000369.1 GCA_937873175.1 uncultured Acetobacteraceae bacterium
CAGCTACAGGAGCGGCTATCCGGCTTGGCCGAGCACATAACGACGGGGATCGAGGAAATGCACGCGGGCATCGCTGAGGCGAGCGACAAGGGGAAACCCACGCTGCGGCGGATACTGGCGACGCACGAGGCGGTGCTGGACGGGATGCGGAAGGCGCAGGGGGCGGGGTAGGCATCCCACTGCCCTGCCAGGGTGGCTAACGCAGCACGCGACCCAAAGCGGATGTTCTGCTGAGAAGCGCAGCATCTACGGCGACCGATTGCGGGTGAAGAGTTGGACTGCCTTCCGGCCTCGTCTGCGAGCGGTCGAAGCGTAGGCCTGGGTTCCACCCTGCCCGGCGATAGCTCCGGCCTGGAAAGTTGCAGCGGCAGGCGACCCTAACCGGACCTTGCCTTGGAAAGGCACATACTATCCGAGAGGCACCTGCTACAGGAATGCTGCCATTTCAGGACGCCAAATGGATTGTTGAGCTGCTTTGGTGTCGCACCCACGGTTGGCTGCTGCCGCGTCGTGCGACGCGGCGGCAACGCCACTGGCGATGAGGCCCATGACGCCCGGCTTTGAAAGCCTACCTGTCGTAAGGTTTGAGCTTTCCTGCGTCCGTTCCGCAGTCCGGGCAGCGGTAGTCCGACGGCAAGGCCGCCACGGAGGTTCCAGGTGGTATGCCGGCCGCGGGCACGCCCGCCGCCTCGTCGTAGATGTAGTAGCATCCTTGGCAGATGAAGCGGCGCGATACCCCGCCCGGCGTGGGCGCAGCGTGAGCGCCAGTAGGCGCCGGCACTTGGTCCGGCACCTGCACGGCGTCGCCGACGAGCACCGTCCCGGACGCCTCGGTGACGACGTAGACGCCCAGGTCCTTGTGGCCGAAGGCCGCGCGCAGGGCGGTCGGCAGCTCCAGGTCCCGCTGCCCGGTGTCCGGGTTGACGTTCGTGGCGCCGCACCGCCCGTTCCTGCGGTCCACACGGAGCACCGTGTCGTTGATCCTGAGCGTGCCGCCGATCCAGTCGAACTCCTCCCAGGGACGTGCGCCATCGATGTAGATGTTGGCCCGGAAGCGGAGTGGGTCCAGGCGGTAGCCCCAGCGCTCCTCGAGGCTGCGGAGCGTGGCCAGGGTCATCAGCGACAGCACGTTGTCCGGCTGGTCCATGAAGTGCCCGCCATTCCTGCTCCGCACGAGCCGGGGACGACCGCGCAGCGTGGGGACCAGCCGCTCGATGAAGCCTTCCACGTCCAGCCTTCCCCCCGGCGTGTCCAGGTCGGCCAGGAGCAGGGGCGTGCCGTCCGGGCTCGTGACCGTCAGCCGCATCGTTTCCACGTCCAGGTGGGTCCGCACGGTGGCCAGCGCTTCTTCCAGCATCAGCATCACGAACAGGCCCTTCTTGGCCCATTGCGGATTGTCGGGATCCACCTTCGCGTTGCTGCGGCCCAACGCGAAGATGCGGTCGAACGGGAAGGGCTGGCCGGCTTCCAGGCGTATGCCGCGCAGCTTCTGGGCGGTCAATCCCTTGACCGGATAGCGATAGATGCCGGTGACTTCCGCCATGCGGGTTCTGTCCTGCGTTGCCTTGGTGTCCCGCAGTTTTGGCCGACGTCCCGTGCCGGGCCGTAGTGCCAGACGATGGCGAAGCGTTGGTGCCGGATGGGGCGGGACGGCGGCTTGCGGCTCGTGGGTCACCAGGTCGTGCAGCAGGTCGTGGTGGCGGTCGAGCCTGTCGTCCACGGCGTCCGACAGGCGGGTGATGCCGTCCACGACCTGCCAGGGCAGTAGCGCACCGTAGCCCAGCACGACGCCGCGTGCGCCGAGCGGTGTTGCCGCGCGCTGCCACACGCCCGCGGACCTGAGCGGGTAGAGGCCGATGCGAGCGCGCCTGGCGAGCACCTCCAGCGTGCCCGCCCCGGGCACGCCGGGCGGCAACGTCCAGAGCATGTGCAGGCCTCCGCCCGCGCCTTGCACGTTCGCTTCGCCGAACTGCTGCGCCAGGGCGGCGAGGGCCGCGTCCCTGGTCTCACGATAGGCTGTCCGCAGCTTCGCCAAGTGGCGGGCATAGCTGCCGTTCCGGATGAAGCCGGCGAGCACGGCCTGTTCCAGCCAGGGATTGCTGTGCGTTTGCGCCGCCTTGGCGGCCGTGAGCGGCTCAACCAGGGAGGGCGGCACGACCATGAAGCCCAGCCGCAAGCCGGCGCCCAGGGTTTCCGTGAAGCTGCCGACGTGGATGGTCCGGTCTGGCGCAGCCCCGGCTAAGGAGGGCAAGGGCGATCCCTCGTAGCGCAGATCGCCGTCGTAGTCGTCCTCGATGATCACGCAGCCGGTTCGCCGGGCCCACTCGGCCACCGCCCGCCGGCGATGCATGGGCAGCACCGCGCCCGTGGGATACTGGTGCGCCGGGGTCAGGTATAGCAGCGCGCCGCCGTCCGGAAGCGCGTCGGGGCGCAGGCCCTCGGCATCCACCGGCACGCCGGACAGGGTCGCGCCCGCCGCCTCGAACGCGCTTGCCGCGCCCTGGTAGCACGGGTCTTCGACGACCGCGGTGCGTCCGGGGGCGAGCAGCACGCGGGCGGCCAGGGCATAGGCTTCCTGGGCGCCATGCGTGACGATGATGCGCGACGGGTCGGCGGCCATGCCGCGCGTGGCGGACAGGAAGGTGGACAGCGCAGCCCGCAGGTCGAACAGGCCGCCGGGGTCACCGTGCCGCGACAGCTCCGCGGTTCCAGCCTGCGACAGCGCCGCAAGCACGAGCCGCCGCCAGCTCCGCAGCGGGAACAGCCGCGGATTGGGTCGCCCCGGGGCGAAGTCGAACGATACGCGGTGCTGCGCGGCCGCAGGCCGCAGCGAACGGGGATCCTGGCCTGCCGACGCCAAGGTGAGCGGGCCACCCGCCGCGGCAACCTCCACCGAGGCTGGGACGAGAATGGACGGCCGCGCCGCGAAGATGCCCGAGGCAGGGGTGGCGGCCGCGAAGCCCTCCATGATCAGGATGTCGTAAGCGCGGACCGCGGTGTTGCGGGAAATGCCGAGTTGTTCCGACAGCACCCGACTGGACGGCATGCGGAGGCCTGCCGGGATCATGCCGCGTTCGATCGCGTCCCTCAGC
>CALMVT010000370.1:0-5121 GCA_937873175.1 uncultured Acetobacteraceae bacterium
GCGGGCAGGATGCGATCGCGGTCAGCGGCGGCAACAACGTGGTGGACGGGGGCGCTGGGTCGAACTTCCTGACCGGCGGCAGCGGCACGGACACGTTCTTTATTGATGAGCGCGGCGCCACCGCGACCACCTGGAGCACAGTGGCGAACTTCCAGGCCGCCGACGCCGTGACGCTGTGGGGGGTGTCGCAGGACGAGTTCCAGATCAACTGGCTGGATGGGGCGGGCGCCGCCGGAGCCACCGGCCTGACGCTTGTGGCGCAGGCAGCAGGCAGGCCGGAGGTGCTGCTGACGCTGCCGGGCTTCACGCGGGCCGACCTGACGGGACGGCTCGGCGTGTCGTTCGGCACGGATGCCGCGAGCGGCAGCGCCTACATGTACGTCCGCGCCAATGCCTAGCCGCGTGGCCATCGGGCGTGGGGGTGCAGGGGATGGCGCATTGACCCGAGGCCGCTTAGAAAACACGCCATGAGCTTCATCGACACCTACCTGGACGAGACCTTGCTGGCGACCCAGGCGTTCTGCGGCGACGCGCGGCATCGCCGGGTGCTGGCCGACATGGCAGATGCCATCACCGACTCGTTGCGCAACGGCGGCAAGCTCCTGGTCTGCGGCAACGGCGGAAGCGCCGGCGATGCCCAGCACATCGCGGGCGAGTTCGTGTCGCGCTTGATGTATGACCGTGCCCCGCTGGCGGCGATTGCGCTCACCACGGACACGTCCGTGCTCACCGCCACCGGGAACGACTACGGTTTTGACCGTGTGTTCGAGCGCCAGGTGCTTGCCCTCGGGTTGCCCGGCGACGTGCTGCTCGGCATTTCCACCTCCGGCACCTCGCCCAACGTTTTGCGGGCCTTCGCCGCCGGGCGGGGAAAGCGGCTTCACTGCATCGGCTTTACTGGCGCGCAGGGCGGTCCCATGACCGAGGCCTGCGACCTGTTGCTGCAAGCGCCATCAAGCCGCACTCCGATTATCCAGCAGCTCCACATCACGGCCGCGCACGTCGTCTGCGCGCTGGTTGAGCGCGCGATGTTTCCGCAGGAATAGAAGCCTGCCGGCTCAGACCCACAGGCTGCGATGTCCCGGCATCGAAAAAAGAACAGTATCCACGTGTGCAGCGTGTGCCGCTTGATTATGCTTTTCGCCGTGACTTGACTGGAAATTCTCCATCTGCAGTCCAAAGTCGTTGGTCATCAACTCGCCGCGATGTAGGCCGTTGTGCCGTGGCGCGTCGGCGCAAGCGCAAGCTATTCACAGAGAAATAGAAATGATTTTGACGGCCTGAGTGCCGGGAGTGCGTGGTGCCGAACCCAATCATCGATGTCGTGATCCCCGTGTTCAACGGGGCGGAAACGGTGGAAAGCGCCGTCGCCTCCATCCAGGCCCAGACGGTACGCGACATCCGGATCATCGTCGTCAACGACGGCTCAACCGACGGCACGCGGGCTATTGTGGAGCGTTTGGCGGCGGCGGATGGCCGGATCGTGCTCATCAACCGGTCGAATGGCGGGATCGTGGATGCGCTCAACGCCGGGCTTGCCGCCTGCACCGCGGACCTCGTTGCGCGGCATGACGCCGACGACCTCGCCGTGCCTGACCGGTTCGAGAAGCAGCTTGCCTGGCTGCAGGGCCATCCCGAGTGCAGCGCGGTGTCCGGGTCGGTCATCCATATCGACGAAGCCGGGCGCGAACTCGGCCCGCTGACTGGGCCGGATTCGCCCGACCGCGCGGATCCCTGGGCGTATCCCCAGCAGGAACCCTACCTCATCCACCCGTTCCTGATGATGCGCCGCGCGGCCGCGGAGGCGGTGGGCGGCTATCGCCACGTGTTCCACGCGGAGGACACCGACCTTTACTGGCGGCTGCAGGAAGCGGGGCAACTGGCCAACATGCCGGACCTGCTCGGCCGCTACCGCATCCACGGCCAAAGCGTCACGAGTATCTCAACGCTCAACGGGCGGATCGCCGCGATGAGTTCGCAGTTGGCCGGGATTTCGGCCATGCGGCGCCGGGCCGGGCGCCCGGACCTCGCGTTCCCGAAGTCGGTTCTGGCCGAGTACAAGCAGGCGCGCAGCCTCAAGGGCATCGTGCGGCTGGGCAGCCGCGGGCTGGACCCGGAGGAGGCCACACGGCTCACGGCAGCCACCTCGGCCAAGCTCCTGGAGCTGTCGGGATACCGTCCCTACGAGCTTGATGCCGAGGACTGCTCCTTTGTCCGCGCCTCGATCATGCGCGCGCTGCCGTCGATGACGCCGGAGAACCGGACCCTGTGCGTGCGGATGCTGTCGGGAACGGCCGCGCGGCTTGCCGCGCATGGCCATGTCTCCGCCGCCCTCCGGATGTCGCCTGTCAGGTTCTACCCGCTCATCGCAGTGCGCCTGGTGTTGCGGACGCTGCTGCCAAACTCGTTCCGTGACGCGATGCGCCGGGCGGCTGGCCGGCCTGCGCTGGTGAAGTAGGGCCGCGCTCGGCGCTGGCAGGCCTCAATAGATTTTCCAGCCTTCGGTGCCGTGCCGGGTGAAGTGGCAGGTCATGACTTGGCCATCCTGGCGGCGCAGGGCGCGGATCACGTCAACCCGCCGCTCGGGAAGCACCAGGAACGTCAGGAAGCCACCGCCGCCCGCCCCGGAAATCTTGCCCGCCCGCGCCCCGGCGTCGAGCGCCGCCTGCACCGTGAGGTCGATCGGCTTGCTGCTGACGTTGTCGGCCAGGCGCTTTTTGGCTTCCCAGGTTTCGCGCATGCAGGCGGCAAAAGTGTCGAAGTCGCCCTTCAGCAAGCATTCCTTCATGCGGAACGCGTCCGCCTTGATCGCGTGCATCGCGTCCAGCGTGGTGCCGCTGTGATGCACGAGGTTGTCGGTCTGCTCCTTGATGATCCGGGCGGAGGACCGCGACACGCCGCTGTTGAACAGGACCAAGGAGGTTTCCAGTTCCGAGATGATCCAGTTCTTGACCCGCAGCGGGTTGACGATGACCCGGTCGTCCGGGTGGAACTCCATGAAGTTCACGCCGCCAAACGTCGCGGCATACTGGTCCTGCCGCCCGCCGCCCAGCCCGGCGTCGATCCGCTCGATCTCGAACGCGAGGTGCGCGATCTCGTACTCGCCAAGCGGCAGGTTGAGCCATTCCACGAACGCCTTGACCAAGGAAACAACCATGGTCGAGGAGGTGCCGAGGCCCGAACCCGGCGGCGCGTCGCAGAACGTGGTGATCCGGCACGGCAATGGCTGCCCGCCGTTGAACTGGGTGACGATCCGGCGGTAAACGGCGCGGTGCAGGACCAGCGGGCCGGCAAGCTCGGTGACGTCCTCCGCCGAGAACTCGCACCGGCTGTCGATGTCGGGCGCGGCGATGGAAACACGCCCATCCGTTGTCGGCTCGATGATGGTGTAGGCGTAAAGGTCGATGGTAATGTTCAGGACCGCCCCGCCGAACTGGTCGCAGTAGGGCGACACGTCGGTGCCACCGCCGGCAAAGCCCAGGCGAAGGGGCGCGCGGGAGCGTATGATCATGGCACGGTCGCCTTTTGTTGAGTCCGACGTTCGCCGGGCACGATGGGAAATCGGGGAAGCCTGGCCAAATCCTGCCGGCTCATGGGACGCTTTCATGAAGGACGCTTCAGGGAGGCTGCGCATGCGCAACGGACACCTCGCATTCAGTCCCGAAGCGTGACGGCGCGTCAACCCTGGCCCGTTGTCACGCAGCCGCCGGCTGGCCGCTGGCTTGGCCGGCACCGCCGCATGGGCCGATGGTTGAAATCCACCCCGGCAACGTGCACAAGCAAACGGTGTTCTGGCGCCGATTCCTGAGTGTCGGGCCGGGCGCATGGCGCAATGGCCAGCCGCCGCGGCGCCTGGCGCGGCTGATTGAGAGGGCCGAGTAGGATGGCGCCATTGCGCAAGTGCATCGCCACCGTGGCGCTGAGCGGCACCTTGCCGGAAAAGCTGGAAGCCGCCGCCGCGGTCGGCTTCGACGGCGTGGAGATCATGGAAGCGGACCTGCTGTCGTTTGACGGCTCGCCCGCCGACGTGCGGCGCACCGCGGACAGCCTGGGCCTCGGCATCGACCTGTATCAGCCGTTCCGCGACTTCGAGGCGATGCCGGACCCCGCACGCGCCCGCAACCTGGACCGTGCCGAGCGCAAGTTCGACCTGATGGGCGCGCTGGGCGCCGACACCATGCTGGTGTGCAGCAACACCCAGCCCGCGGCGCTGGACGACGACGCCCGCGCCGCGGCCGACCTGCGCGAGATGGCGGAGCGCGCCGCCCGCCGCGGCCTGCGCATCGGGTTCGAGGCCCTGTCCTGGGGTCGCCACATCCGCCTGTGGGGCCATGCCTGGCGGATCGTGCAGGCCGCCGACCACCCGGCGCTGGGGCTGATTGTGGACAGTTTCCACACCTTGGCGCTGGGCGACGACCCCGCCGGGCTGGCGGCGGTGCCCGGCGAGCGCCTCTTCTTCGTGCAGTTGGCCGATGCGCCCCGTTTGCAGATGGACGTGCTGAGCTGGAGCCGACATTTCCGCAACTTCCCGGGCCAAGGGGGCCTGGACGTGACCGGCTTCGTGCGCGCTGTGCTGGCGTCGGGCTACGCCGGGCCGTTGTCGCTGGAGGTGTTCAACGACGACTTCCGCTCGGCGCCCGCCCGGCTGAACGCCCGCGACGGCCTGCGCTCGCTGATCCTGGCGGAGGCCGAGGCAGGCGGCGGCGCCGGCCTGCCCCCGGCCCCGGCGCTGGACGGCATCGAATTCCTGGAATTCGCGGTGGACGGGGTGGCCGGCGGGGACCTGGCGGCCTTGCTGGGCAGCCTGGGCTTCCGCCACGCCGGGCGGCACCGGTCCAAGGCGGTCGATCTTTACCGGCAAGGCGGGATCAACATGGTCCTGAACGGCGAGCAGGACAGCGCCGCCGCCGAGCACTTCCAGCAGCACGGCCCGTCCGTCTGTGCCATGGGGCTTCGGGTGGACGACGTGCCCGGCGCGCTGATCCGGGCGGAGGCCCTGCTGTGCCCGCGGTGGCAGGAGCGGGTGGGGGCGGGCGAACGCGAAATCCCCGCCGTGCGCGCGCCGGACGGGACGCTGGTTTATCTGGTGGGGACGGGGGCGGGGCAGCCGTCTTGGGAAAA
>CALMVT010000370.1:5221-30464 GCA_937873175.1 uncultured Acetobacteraceae bacterium
CCGCCGGTTTGACCGGCATTGACCATCCCGCCGGTTTGACCGGCATCGACCATGTGGTGCAGGCGCTGCCGGCCGGGCGCATGGACGGCTTCGTGCTGTTCTGGCGCGCGGTGTTCGGCCTCTTGCCGCAGCCGCAGTTGGAAACGCCGGACCCTTACGGCCTGGTGCTCAGCCGCGCCCTGGTCAGCCCCGGCGGTCGGATACGGCTGGCGTTGAACGCTTCGGAAAGCCGGGGCACAGCGACCGGCCGGTTCGTATCGACCGCCGGCGCGGGCGTGCATCACATCGCGCTGTCCACGCCGGACATCGGGCGCGCGGCGTCGGCCTTGGAGGCGTTGGGCGCCCCGGTGCTGCCGATGCCGGAGAACTACTACGACGACCTGGCCGCCCGCTGGGGCCTGGACGATGCGGCGCTGGCGGACTTGCAGCGCCATGCCTTGCTGTATGACGATGACGGTTCTGGCCGGTTCTGGCACCTGTACACTGACGAGTTCTGGGAGCGGTTCTTCTTCGAGGTCGTGCAGCGCACCGACGGCTATGCCGGGTTTGGCGCGGCTAACACCCCCGTCCGCGCGGCGGCCCAGGCCCGGCAGCACCCGGCCGCCGCCCTGCTGATGTAGCCCATGTCCGAGGTCCAGTTATGACGCCATGCCACAAGCCCACCCGATGCGACCGAGGCCAGCGCCCGCCGGGAGCGCGGGCATGATCACCGGCCGCACCACTGTGGTCGCGCACATCGGCTGGCCCACGGAGTCGTTCAAGGCGCCGATGATCTACAATCCCTGGTTCGAGGCGCAGGACATCGATGCCGTCGTGGTGCCGCTGGGCGTCGAGGCTAAAGACTATCCCGGCCTGTTTCGGCCGCTGTTCCAGATCCGCAACATGCACGGCGCCCTTGTTACCATGCCGCACAAGGTCACGACGGCCGGGCTGGTGGACGAGGTGACGACGACGGCGCAGATCGCAGGCAGTTGCAACGCGGTGCTGCGCCGGCCGGACGGGTCGTTGCTGGGCGACATGTTCGACGGTGCCGGGTTCGTGCGCGGGGTGGAGCGCAAGGGGCGGGCTATCGCCGGGGCGCGCGCCCTGGTGGTGGGCTGCGGAGGGGTCGGCAGCGCCATCGCGGCGTCGCTCGCGGCGGCGGGCTTGGCGGGGATCGCCTTGTTCGACCCGGCGGCCGAGTCGGCGGCGGGGCTGGCGGACCGGCTGCGCCGGCATTACCCGGCGCTGCAGGTGTCCACCGGGTCCAACGACCCTGCGGGGTTCGACATCGTGGTCAACGCGACGCCGCTGGGCATGAAGCCGGGGGACTCTTTGCCCGTTGATCCCGCGCGCATCAACGAGGGCGCATTCGTCGGCGAGGTCGTGATGAAGGAGGAGCACACGCCCCTGCTGCGCGCGGCCATGGCCCGCGGCTGCACCGTCCAGGTGGGCGCGGACATGCTGTTCGAGATGATCCCGGCCTATCTGGAGTTCTTCGGCTTCGGCACCAGCACGCCGGAGGAGTTGCGGCAGGTGGCGCGTCTGCAGTACTGACCGGGCAGCGCGTCAGCCCAGGCGGACCACCTCGCCGGTTTCCGCGGCGCGCATGACGACGAGCGTCGCTTGCAGGGTGCGCGCGCCGCCACGCCCGTCCAGCAGCGGTGCGGCCTCGCGCCGGGCCACTTGGCAGAAGTGGCGCATCTGCAGGGTCAGCGGGTCCTGCTCCGGCACGATCTCGCGCCGGGTTTCAAGCGGCGTCCACCACCCGTCGCCGGCATGGCGCCAGGTGTCCAGCCGCGGCACGCTCAAGGAGCCGTCCGTCCCAGCGACCAGGTAGCAGAGCTGGTCGGTATGCGGGTACGCCTTGTTCTCGCCCGCTGTCATCTCCCAGTTCCAAGGCGCCGCGGCGGCGTCCGAGATCGTCAGGGTGCCCAACTCGCCGCTTGCGAAATGCAGCAGGATGGCCGCGGTGTCCTCGACGGGAAAGCCGCGCGCCGCGTTGGAAGCGGCCGCCTGGACCGCAGAAATCTCGCCGCACAGGTTGCGCATGTCGTCGATGACGTGGATCAGGTTGATCAGAAGCACGCCGCCGCCGGGTTCGCGCCGCCAGGAGTATGGGCCGTCGAAGTAGCCCCGGTCAGGCTTGCGGAACAGGCACAGCCCGGTGGCCGCCACGATCCGGCCCAGGCTGCCGGACGCGACGACCGCGTGGGCGCGCTGCATCAGCGGGCTGTGCCGCCGGTGGTGGCCGACGAGGATGGGGACGCCGGCCGCTTCCGCCGCGTGGACCAGCCGCATCGCGCTGGCCAGGTCGCCGGACACGGGCTTTTCCAGCAGCATCGGCACCCCGGCCTCAACCGCCAGAAGGCCGTGCGGCACATGGAGCGCGTTGGGGGTGGCGATCACCACGCCCTCCGGCTTGGTCGCCTGCAAACCTTCCGCCAGGTCGGCAAAGGCCGGAACGCCGAGCGCGGCCGCCTGCTCCGCCGCGGTGGGCGAGGGGTCGATGATCGCGGCGAGCCTGGTGGCGGGATCGTCCAGGATGCGCTTGATGTGGGCTTGGCCGATCAGGCCGGCGCCGGCCACCGCGATCAGGACCGGTTCGGTCATAGGAGTTCCATCCCTGAGAAGGAAGAACGGGCTGCCGATGGTCTCGGCAGCCCGCGCGGGGTCAGGTGCGGGCCATCCCGGCCAGCATGGTCTGTTCCCGCATCCGGTCATACTCCGGCTTCGGCACGGGCACGGTGCCGGGGTGGCCGAGGTCGTTCAGGTGCAGGCGGTAGGTTTCCCGGGCGCTGAGCGCCGCGAGCGCCGCGACGGCCGTCACGCCCAAGGTGATCGCCCCCACCGTCAGCGGGATGTTGGCCGCGCCCGGCGGCGCCACGGTGGCGAACAGCGCCGGCAGCAGGGCGGTGATCGTCGTGCCGATGTTCTGCGAGATCGCCATGGCCGACACCCGGGTGCGCGTTTGGAACAGCTCCGGGTAGAAGCTCGGGAAGGTGGCGTTGTAGCCCTGATACACGACGCCCCACATCAGCAAGGACATCGCGATGGCCAGCGGCACGCTGTGGATGCTGATGGCATACAGGTAGGCAAAGGCGAGCAAGCCGGAGCCGAGCGCGCCGACGATCACCGGCGGGCGGCGGCCGATCCGGTCCGACAGGTTGCCTACGACGGGGATGATGAACACCGCGAGGATGTTGCCCAGCACGGGAATCCACAGATAGATGTCCTTGGCAAAGCCGATGCCGTAGGCCGGCTGCACCGCGTAGGCCGCGCCGAACACGGTGGCGACCACCGGGATAACGTTCATCAGCGCCATGCAGACGACCCGCAGCATGTCGGCGCCGCTCAACTGGAACGCTTCCACGATGGGCGCCTTGGGCGGAGCAGCGCCCTCCTCGGCGAAGGCCGGGGTTTCCTCGACTTCGCGCCGGATGATGTAGCCGGCGACGATCACCACGACGCTGAGCAGGAACGGGATGCGCCAGCCCCAGCTGTTGAACGCGTCGGTCGGCATGAAGTGGGCGAGCGGCAGGAACACCGCAGCGGCCAGGATCTGCCCGGCCTGCACGCCTTGCAGGGTGAAGCTGGCGAAGAAGCCGCGCCGGCCGAACGGCGCGTGCTCCAGGATCATGGAGGACGCGCCGCTGATCTCGCCCGCAACCGCGAAGCCCTGGATCAGCCGCAGGATGACCAGCAGCACCGGGGCCAGCACGCCCACCTGCCCGTAGGTCGGCAGGATCCCGACCGCCATGGTCGAGAAGCCCATCAGGAACATGCACATCAGCAGCACACCCTTGCGCCCATGGGTGTCGCCGTAATGGCCGAGCACAAAGGCGCCGATGGGCCGGGCGACGTAGCCGACGCCGTAGGTCGCGAGCGAGGCGACGATGGCCACCGTGGGGTCGGTCGAAGGGAAGAAGATTTGCGGAAACACCAGCGACGCCGCCGTGGCGTAGATGAAGAAGTCGTAGTACTCCAGCGCGGAGCCGATCCAGCCGCTGGCCGCGGCCTTTTTCGATTGCCGCTTGCCATGCGGCTCGTGGGTCTCGGCAGTGTCCATGGTCGTGTCCTCCGTTTCGTGTTTATCGGGTCAGGCGCTTGGTCGTGGTGGATGCGCGTCTCGGCGGCAGGCGTGCGGGCCAGCCATGGCGGCGCGTTCCGCGCTGGCAGAGCTGTGGTCCGGTTCCAACGATGGGGGCCTCGGCCATGGCACGTTCCTCAACCGGGGGCCATTTGTCGCTGGCGCCTCCTGGATAACTGCGCTTATATCTACCTACCGGTAGGTTTTAAAGCAGAAAACGCCGATCCTGGCAGCAGATTGAGATCGCATCGACGGAGCTTGCCATGCTGGATGATCCTTCTCCGCTCCGCCCGCGGACCCATGACGGCGCGCGCACCCGGCAAAGCATCTTGGACGCCGCCCACGCCCTGTTCGCCGAGCGGGGCTACAGCGGAGCGCACGTGAACGACATCGTGGCCCGGGCCGGCACCACCAAGCCCATGATCTACTACCATTTCGGCAGCAAGGAGGGCCTGTTCGCCGCCGTGCTGGAGGAGGTTTACGCCGGCATGCGCCGCATCGAGGGCGCATTGCAGCTCGCCGGCTTGCCGCCCCGCGAGGCGATGCGGACACTGGTGCATGTGACGTTCGACTACCATGCCCAGTATCCCGACTGGGTGCGGCTGATCTCGGTCGCCAATATCCACGAGGCCCAGCATATCCGCGACAGCCCCACGGTTGCGCTGCGGAACTCCGCCGTGCTGGACATCCTGCGCGACCTTTTGGCGCGCGGCGCGCGGGAGGGCGTGTTCCGCGGCGGGGTGGACCCGCTACGCCTCCATCTGATGATCGCGGCCATGTGCTTCTACCGGGTGTCCAACCGGCACACCTGGCGGGTGATCTTCGGGCGCGACCTGGACGCGCCGGACGACGCCCCGCTGCAGCGGGCGATGCTGGTGGAGGCGGTGCTGCGCTACCTGCAGCCGGACGCCGACGGTCCCGATTGACACGCGGCCACGCCCACTTAGCTTCGCGCATTGGACACAAAGCGGCATCGGGAAAGGCCAGGCATGCAAGGACACGCGACGCCGGAAAAGGCGGGAAGGCCGTCCCTGCGCAACCTGGTTTCCGACCGTTCGCTTTTGGCGATGCTAGGTCTGGGCTTCAGCTCGGGCATGCCGTTTCTGCTGGTTTACATCACGCAGTCGGCCTGGCTGTCAGACGCCCGGGTGCCGATCGGCATTCTTGGCCTGATGAGCGAGTTGACGCTTGCCTACAAGTTCAAGTTCGTGTGGGCGCCCTTTCTCGACCGATACGACGCGCCCGTGTTCAGCCGCCTGTTGGGGCGGCGGCGCGGCTGGATCATCGTTTCGCAGATCGGGGTGGCACTCGCCTTGGCGGGGATCGCCTTTGGCGACCCGGCGCATTGGCTGGCCTGGACGGTTGCCTTTTCCTTGGCGCTCGGCTTCGCCGGGGCGACACAGGACGTGGTGATCGACGGCTGGCGCATCACCGTGGCACCCGCCGAGCGGCAGGCGCTGATGTCGTCCTGGGCGGAGATCGGGTGGCGCGTGGGCAACCTCATGGCCGGGGCCGGTGCGCTTTATCTGGCGGACCGGGTCGGCTGGCGCGCGGCCTATCTGTGCATGGCCGCGCTGATGGCGCCCGGCATGGCCGCGGCCCTCCTGGCGCCCGAGCCGCCGTCCGACAAGGCCGCGCGCACGGAGCGGCCGGGCTTTGTCGAGACCGTCGTGGCGCCGATCCGGGAGCTGGTCACGCGCTTGGGTCCGCTGGCGGTCCCGGTGCTTGTCATGGTGGCCGGGTTCCGCATGCCCGGCTACGTGTCAAGCGCGATGGCCTTTCCGTTGTTCAAGAGCCTGCACTATTCCAACACGGACATCGCCACCGTGACCAAGCTGTTCGGCTTCTGGGTGGCGTTGGGGGGCACGTTCGTCGCGGGCTATGTGGTGCCGCGGATCGGCACCATGACGAGCCTGATCACCGGCACCGTGTTCGCCTCCGCCTCGCACCTGAGCCTAGCCTACCTCGCCGTGCACGGCGACCATGGCGGGGGCGAGTTCTGGACCTTTGCCGTTGCTGTCAGCATCGACAACTTCGCCTACGCCTTCGCGTCCATCGTGCTGATCACTTACATGTCCACGCTGACCGCGACGGAGCACGCGGCGAGCCAGTATGCGCTGCTGACCTCGCTATGCGCCCTGCCGGGCAGCCTGCTCGCGGGCGCTTCGGGCTACCTTATCGAGTATTTGGGCTTCGAATGGTTCTTCTTGGCGACCTCGCTGATCGGCGTGCCGGTCGCCTTTGTATGCTGGCATGTCTGGCGCTTGCAGGAGGGGACGCCGCAGCCGGCTGTTTGAGCAGGGCCGGGGTGGCTCCCGAATCGGCGCATCTTGCGACCGCCCGCTACCACGTTGCCGGCAGCCGCCCCACCTGCCACCTTCTCCCGCACCCATGACCAACACCGCGGCCTTGGCCCACCTTCGGACGCATGCACGCCTGGCGACGATGTTCGCGCCCACCACCCTCGGGGACGCCGTGAACAGGCTCGGCTTTGTCCAGGCAGACCCGATCCGCGCGCCCGCCCGGGCGCAGGACCTGATCTTGCGGCACCGGGTCAGCGGCTATCGCGTGGGCGACCTGGAGCGCGGGTTCGCGCGGCTGGGGTTGGAAGAGGATTTCCTGTACGCCTACGGCTTCATGCCCGGCGGCACCCGGCAACTGCTGCATCCCCGCCTGGACCCGGGCGGCGCGGCGGGGGCGCACGTGCCGGCCGGGCTGGCGGCGGAAGTGCATGCCTTTGTCCGGGCACACGGCCCCACCCATCCCAGGGACCTGGAAGCGTGGTTTGGCCGCGACCGGGCGGTGAACGGCTGGGGCGGGTTCTCCAAGGCGACCACCCGGGCGCTGGAAAGCCTGCACCATTACGGGCTGCTGCGCGTGGCGCGCCGGCGCGATGGCATCCGCATCTACGACGCGGCGCCCGCTTCGCCGACTGCGGACGCTCTTGGTGAGGGGGCGGCGGAACGGGCGCGGCGCCTGGTCATGCTGGTCGCCCGCATCCTGGCCCCGGTCTCCGCGGTCAGCCTGCGAGGTGCGCTGTCGCTGATGGGGCGGCGCAACCCGGGTCTCGGCCCGCTGGCGCCGGTGGTCGCCGCGGCGCTGAAAGCCGGGGAGCTGGAACAGGAGGAAGTTGAGGGCGAACGCTATCTTTGGCCGGCCCGCGACGGGAGCTGGCGGCACCGCCCAGCGCCGCGGGATGTGCGCCTCCTGACGCCGTTCGACCCAGTGGTCTGGGATCGGCGCCGCTTCGAGCATTTGTGGGGCTGGGCCTACCGGTTTGAAGCGTACACGCCCCTGGCCCGGCGGGCGCTCGGCTACTACGCGATGCCCTTGCTGTGGGGCGACGAGGTCATCGGCTGGGCCAACGTCACCCTGGCCGCGGGCAAGATGCATGCGGCGGTGGGCTACGCCCGGCATCCCCCGCAAAACCTTGTATTCCGCCGCGCCCTGGATGCCGAGCTGGCCCGGATGGAGCGGTTCCTGACGGCCCAGCCCGCCGCGCGCCGGGTTCCGGAGGGCGGCCCCGCGCTACGCCGTTGACGATTCCTCGATCTCGTTGCGCAGCTTCAGTTCCGGGAGGCCGAGCACTAGGAGCAGCGCGGCCGTCATCACCACGGCGCTCAGCAGGAAGCACCCGGTCAACGCCGTGCGGTAGGCGGTGCTGACCCCGGCCTGCTGGGCCGGCGTGAGCTGGGACAGGGCCTGCATGCCGTGCTCGGCCAGGTTGTCCGCGACCGCGGTGCCGCCCGCCCCGGCAAAGGCGGCGGCGAGCCGTGCCGACATGATCGCGCCCGACGCCGCAACCCCGAGCGCGCCGCCCAGGGACCGGGCAAAGGTCATCGCCCCCGTGGCCGCCCCAAGCTCCCGGTAGGCGACCGCGTTCTGCACGGCGGTGGTCAGGTTGGGCATCCCCATGCCCATCCCCAGGCCGAGCGCGCCCATCGAGACCAGGAACGCGCCGGGCGTGGCGGCGATGAAGGCAAACGCGGCGAGGCTGGCGAGCGCCGCCGCTTCCAGCCCGAGGCCCGCCAGCAGGAAGGGCTTGTTGCGACCCAAGCGCGCGACGATGCGCCCGCCGATCACGGAGGTCAGCACCATGCCCGCGACCTGCGGCAGCATCATCGCGCCGGCAGCGGCCGGGTCCATGCCGAGCACCAGCTGGAAGTAGAGCGGCAGGAACACCGTCGAGCCCAGCATGGCGAAGACCATCATCCCGCCGACCGCCACGCCGCGGGCAAACACCGGGTTGCGGAACAAGGACAGCCGGATCAGCGGCTCCGGCGCCCGCGCTTCGCGCCACAGGAACAGGCCGACCAGCGCTGCCGTCACCGCCGCCAGGGCCGCGCTGTCCGCCGATGCCCAAGGGAACACCGTGCCGCCCCAGGCCAGCAGGAGCAGCAGCGCGGCGGTGGCGCCCGTGAGCAGCAGCGCGCCCGCATAGTCGATGGGCCGGACCTGGCCGGAGGGCGGGCTGCGCAGGCCGATCGCGATCATGACCAGGGCCAGGATGCCGACGGGCAGGTTGACGTAGAACACCCAGCGCCAGGACAGCGCCGCTGTGATGAAGCCGCCCAGCAGCGGCCCGGCGATGCTGGCCAGCGCGAAGGTGCCGGTGAACAGGCCCTGGTAGCGCGGCCGTTGCCGGGGCGAGACCACGTCGCCGATCGCCGCCTGCGCCAACACCAGCAGGCCGCCGGCGCCCAGGCCCTGCAAGGCCCGGAAGGCGATGAGCTGCCCCATGGATTGCGCCGCGCCGCACAGCAGCGACCCTGCCAGGAACAGCAGGATCGCGACGAAGAACAGCACCCGCCGTCCGTAGATGTCCGACAGCTTGCCGTAAAGCGGCGTCGTGGTCGTCGAGGTGAGCATGAACGCCGTCACCACCCACGACAGGTGAGCCATGCCCCCGAGGTCGCCGACCATCCGGGGCAGGGCGGTGTTGACGATGTTCTGATCGAGGGCCGCCAGCACCATCGCCAGCAGCGCCCCGGCCATTACGGTGCGCAGTCTGGCGGCGGGAATGGGTGCTGCGGGGGAAGGCGGGGTGCCGACCAGGGACGCGGCGGGAGCGTCGGCCGGGCGCATGGCGTTGGTGTGGGGGGTGCTCACGTCGTCTCCGCTCGGCTTTGGCGGATTTGTCCGCTCAGCTTTGAGTGGACCCGTGTACACCCATGCCGTTTCCGGCGCGACCGTCCTGCCCGCGCCGCCCCCGGGCTACGGCTGGGCGCCGGGCACGTTGTCGCGGTAGCGGCGCCAGTTGCCCGACAGCTCGTTCACCACAGCACTTCCCGCCAGGTAGGTCGAGCTGAGCGACTCGATGAACCCCGAATACCCCGTGGCGTCCACCTCGCCGGCCAGAAGCTGCGCCGCGGTCTGCCCCGGCGGCGGCACCGAGTAGTTGCTGGCCCCGCGCAGCACCATCACCCGCTTCAGGTCAGCCGCCTGCACCTGGCTGAGAAAAGTCAGCGCCTGCATATAGGCCGCGTCCTCCTCGGCGGTGGTGGTGAACACGCTTAGGCCCGAGGTCCAGTAATTCACCCAGTTCTCCGCCCAGGTGTTCAGCAAGGCGCCGATCCAGAATGTCCCGGACGCCAGGACGGCGCCCTTCGTGATCGCCGGCGGGCGCTGCGCGGCCGGGAAGTTGGTGTAGCGGGCGCGGAGCTGCTGCAAATTCGCGTCGTCCGGAAGCTGCACGGTGCCAGATGAGAGCTGATACGCCCATTCCACCAGGCCCGCGTTCAAGGTAAAGGCATTGGCGCCGCTGTCCGTCGCGACCGGCGGCGTCGGGGGCTGGAACGGCGAGGTCCGGCCGAACGGCACGTAGCCGGTCGTCCAGTCGGGCGGGATTTCCCGGGCGTCGATCTCGTAGCCCAGGTCGCCATCGACGACCTGCGGCGCCCACACGGCGGAGGCCACCGACCCCACGTTGGGATTGATGCCGGCGATGCCGGCCAGCAGCCAATAGGCATGAGTGACATCGAAGCGGGGATCGTTTGCCAGCGCCGTGACCGACGACGCCATGCGGGCCGGACCCTCGCCGGCGACGATGCCCAGCACGTGCTTTTCGGGGTTGTAGCGGAGGGGGTGGTAGCCCTGCGGGAACGGCACGACCTCCGGCAAGGGCAGGTTCTCGACCCAGTTCTGGAACTCGCCCGGCGTGTCGCCGGCGTCGTTGCCGATCTCAAAGGCGGTGACGACGACCACCCTGACGGGCACCCGTTCGCGGGAACGCTCCTCGGCATGGGCAAGCGAGGCAAAAGCCAGCGAAGCGCACAATGCAAGCGCAGTGTTGCCGATCATCCTGCTGTTTCCTTCGTTTTGTAGGCAATACTGACACGGATGCTCGCCCGGAAACGCGATGGAAGCATCAGAGCCTTGGGCCGCCCCATGGCCTCACCCCTTCCGCGCGTTCCAGAAGATCGGGAACGGGCTGTCGAGCACGCCCGTAATGCTGTCCCGCATCGCCGCGGGCTGGAAGAACTGCCCAAGTGGCACGAAGGGCGCTTCTTCCCACACCGCGGCCTGGATCGCGTCCGTTGCCCGCCGGCGCGCGGCGTCATCCGGCGCATCGAACCAGTCGGTGCGGAGCTGCTCGATGCGCGGGCTGGTGGGCCAGCCGAACCAGGCGTTCGCGCCGTTGCCGAGGATCGGGTAGTGGCCGCCGGGGTCGGCGGTGTTCAGCCCTTCCCAGCCGGTGCAGAAGATGCTCCAGCCGCCTTTCTCCACCGGCTCCTTGCTGGCCCGGCGCTGCACCACAGTACCCCAATCGCTCGCCTGGTAATCGACGTTCAGCCCCAGCTTGAGCAGCAGGTCGCGCGTGACCTGGCAGAACGCTTCCAGCCAGGGATAGTCGGTGGGCGAAAGGATGACGACGCGCTCCCCCTTGTAGCCCGCTTCCGCAACGAGGCCCTTGGCGGCGTCCAGGCTGCGCAGGCCGGCAACCGCGTCCAGGCCGATGTCGGTCGCGGCCCGGGACCCCGGGGTGAACACGCCGACCCCGGTGCGGTACGTACTCAACTCGCTGCCATAGGCGGCCTGCATGAACTCAGTTTGGTTCGCGAGCAGCAGCACCGCCCGCCGCATCCGCGCGTCGTTGAACGGCGGGTGCAGGTGGTTGAAGCGGATGATCTCGATGGCGCCGATGCTGGTCATCGGCACGACCTTGACCCCGCGCATCCGGCGGAGCTGCGGCAGCAGGTCGGCGATCGGCGTCTGCCACCAATCCTCCTCGCCCGTCTGCATGGCCGCGGCGGCGGTGGCGGAGTCCGGGATGATGTTCCATTCCACCCTGTCGAAATGCGCGGCCTTGCCGCCGGCGGTGAAATCCGGCGCTTCCTGCCGCGGCACGTAGCCGTCGAACCGCGCATAGGCCGCCAGCGACCCCGGCGTCCACTCGTCGCGCAAGAAGCGGAACGGGCCGGACCCCGTGAAGTCGGTGATCTGGGTGAAGGCGTCGGTCTGCGCCACCCGCTCCGGCATGATGAAGCACACGTTGGCCGCGGGCTTGCCCAAGGCGGCGGCAAGCAGCGGGAACGGCTTCTTGAGCCTGACCGTGAAGCTCCGGTCGTCGGCCGCCGACATGCCGTCAAGCTGTGCCGCCAGGCGCTGACCGAAGCCGTCGCGCTTGCTCCACCGGGCGATGGAGGCGATGCAGTCGGCGCCGCGGACCGGAGTGCCATCATGGAACCGCAGCCCGTCGCGGAGGCGGAAGGTCCAAGCGAGCTTGTTGTCCGACAGCTCGTAACCTTCCACCATCTGCGGCTTGGGGGCGAGGTTCTTGTCGGTGCCGAACAGGGTGTCGTAGATCATGAAGCCGTGGTTGCGGGCCACGGTGGTGGTGGTCCAGATCGGGTCGGCGTTCGCGAGGTTGCCTTCGGGGATGAAACGCAGCGTGCGCGCGGCGGCCTCTCCGGCGAGCGACGGCCGCGGCAACGCGCCGGCCAGGGCCGCGGCGGCCAAAAGCTCTCGTCGTTTCATGGGACACGCCTCCGCTTGGATGCGACTGGCCAAGCAAGCGGAATGCCAGGACGGGTTTATGCTTCGGCGGCCTTTGGCAAGCCCAACTCCACCAGCCGCGCATACAGCCCGGCGCCGAAGGGGATCGCTGCATCGTTGAAGGCGTAGCCGGGGTGGTGCGGCGAGAAGCCGGAACCGTTGCCGACGTTCAGGTAAGCTCCAGGTACCTGCTCCAGCATGAAGGAAAAATCCTCCGAGCCCATCACCGGCGGCTTGTCCGTGATGAGCATCGCGTCGCCCACCAGGTCCCGCACGGCGTCGGCCACGGCCGCGGTCGGCTCGGGCGCGTTGACCGTGGGCGCGAAGATCAGCCGCCAATCGAGGCTGGCCTTGGCGCCGAAGCCGGCGGCGACGCCCTCCGCCAGGCGGTGCATCGCGTCCTCGATCTTCCCGCCCACCTCCCGCGCGAAGAAGCGCGCCGTGCCGGAGATCGTGGCCGTCTGCGGGATCACGTTGTAGGCGTCGCCGCCGATTACCTTGGTCACGCTCACCACGGCCGGGTCGCGCGGCGACAGGTTGCGCGACACGATGGATTGCAGGGCGGTGGCGATGTGGCAGGCGGTGAGCACGGGGTCGATGCCTTCCTCCGGCCGGGCGCCGTGCGACCCCTTGCCGCCCACCGTGATGTCGAAGAACGCGCCGCCCGCCATGGCCGCGCCTTGTCGCACGGCGTAGGTGCCGACTTCCATGCCGGTGCGGTTATGCATGCCGTAGATGGCATCGCACGGGAACCGCTCGAACAGCCCGTCCGCCAGCATGGCCAGCGCGCCGCCGCAGCCTTCTTCGCCGGGCTGGAAGATAAGGTTCACGGTGCCGCTGAAGTTGCGCGTTTCCGCCAGGTACTTGGCGGCACCCAGCAGCATGGCGGTGTGCCCGTCATGGCCGCAGGCGTGCATCCGGCCCGGCACCGTGGAGCGGAACGGCAGGTCCGTTGCCTCCTCGATCGGCAGCGCGTCCATGTCGGCCCGCAGGCCGATTGCGCGGTTGCCCGACCCGGCGCGCAGCACCCCCACGACGCCGGTGCCGCCGACGCCGCGGTGCACCTCGATGCCCCATTCCTCCAGCTTGCGCGCCACGAGGTCCGCGGTGCGGTGCTCCTCCATGCCCAGCTCGGGGTGGGCGTGCAGGTCGCGGCGGATGGCCGTGAGGGCAGGGTGGTCGCGGCGGATGTGGTCGATGGGGGTCATGAGATGGGGTCCTGGATGGGGTCTGGCGTCCGTGCAGGCCAGTTTGACGACGGGAGCGGGCGCCGGACAAGGCGTGGGCGTTCAACGAATGCCGCTCTCGACCGATTTTGGATTGGCCGGACAGCGCCCAAAGTGTTGTGTCCGACAACCTGCCGTTTCGGAGCGCCTGCCGTTGACCGACATCCGCACCCCGCGTCTGCTGCTCCGGTCCTGGCGGGACGCGGACCTGCCCGCCTTTGCGGCGCTGAACGCCGACGCCGAGGTCCGCCGCTGGTTCCCGGGCACCCTGACCTGCGCGGAAAGCGACGCCCAGGCCGCTCGGCTCCAGGCCCACATCGCGGCGCACGGCTTCGGCTTGTGGGCCGTGGAGGTGCCCGGCGTCGTGCTGTTCGTCGGCTTCGTGGGCCTGCAGCACGTGACGTTCCCGGCGCCATTCACGCCGGCCGTCGAGACGGGCTGGCGGCTCGCGCGGCAGCACTGGGGCCGCGGCTACGCCACGGAGGCGGCCTGGGCGGCGCTCGCCCACGGGTTCGGGCCGGTCGCCTTGCCGGAGATTGTCGCCTTTGCCGTGCCGGGCAACCTGGCGTCGCGCCGTGTCATGGAGCGGATCGGCATGAGGCACGACCCGGCGGACGACTTCGACCACCCCGGTATGCCCGAAGGCACGCCGCTCCGGCGCCATGTGCTTTACCGCGCGGCGCGCCCGGGGTGAGGGTGCCGGCTGTTCATGGCTGCTGCCGTCTTCGCCCCGCGTTGCTGCCCCACGCGCAACGGCCGGATGGCGCGATGGGGGACGGGGCCGGGCTCAGCGGGGCGGGGCAGCCAGCACGGCTTGCAGCTGTTCCAGTTCGGCTGCCCCGGCGCCCGTGGCGCCCTGCTCCAATGCCTGGTGGAGCCGGACCACCTCCGCGCCGAGCGGCAGCAGGGTGGCGCCGCCACCGCCCGCGCCGCCGGGCCGGGCCGCAACGAGGGGCGCGGGAAAGGACGCGTTCAGGCTGTCCACCAGCGTCTAGGCCCGACGGTAGCTCATGCCCATGGCGCGACACGCCGCCGAGATCGACCCGGTTTCGCCGATCAGCTCCAGCAGCCGCGCCTCACCCGGGCGGAGAGTTGGGCGTCCGGCCACGTCCAGGCGCAAGGTGAGGCGCAGCATGGTGGTGGCCGGGGGCGCCGGGCTGCGCTTGCGAGCGGCAGGACGGGGCGGCTTGGGAGGGGCGGCGTGCGGCTCTGACGTGCTCATGGGGGCAGCATAGGCCATTGGGCGCGCGCCCGGTATTGGTCGCGCATCAGGCCTCGACGTGGCGGCGTTATTACTTATTACCTAATCCCTACGCCGAGCCTCTCATTGGGTGTAACGCCCACCATTGCTCAGAGCCGATTGCAGCATCCGCGTCATGGCGGCGTTGATCGCGGAAGGGTCGGACGCTTCGGCGTAGTTCGCCGGCGCCGAAGCGCAAGATTGCAGCGAGGGGACCATCGCCGGGGTGGCTATCCCTTTGATATAGGGTTCCAGCTTAGGATCGAAATGCAGCATGAGATCCGGCGGCGTCGCAATGTAAGTGGTATAAAGTACATAGATGCTGTACCCGAGATTCTTCATTTTGGTGCAGTTAGCAGGATCGATCGGCCCCTCGCTGGTCGGTATAACCCTGCCGTCTTTCTTCCCATCTTTGTAATAGTCCGCCATCCCGTCGGTGACGATGATGAGCGCCTTTCTTCGCTTTGTCGGGGACGATCCGTCCCCGGGTGGCAAGGCTTTGGCGCTGGCTGTGAACAGTTCCGTCATGACCGTCGGGAAATCGGTGTCGCCATTCTCTGAGACGAGCGGTACCTTGATTTTACCTGCAGCAATCTTACCGCTGTCTAGGTCGGTGTCTTCCAAATAAATTGATGTTAGATGTTTTGCGAAATTGTAAACAGCAACAGAAAACTGTTTGTCAATTTTCCTTTGATCAATCATTAATTGGATTGCAGATGTCGCTGCTTCCGTCAGTACGTCGAGCCGCAACTTGACATTTTGACTTAACGCTAGACCGTAATAATCATCGTTTTCCGCATCCCAATGGCAAGCATATGCACATTGGACGGAGCCCAGGCCGCGCGGTACGGCATCCCGGGACTTTTTGTCGGGATAGGGCGTCGCGGTCACCATTGTACTAATCCCACCCTGGGTCGCGGCAATCAGCATTGATGACGAGTTGTCGAGCAGGAACGTGACTGAGATGTAAGCATTGATGGTGATAGTGGCGCTGGACGAGCCACTTAATGCGACCGAATTGACGCCAAAGATCGGGGCGAAGTACGGCTTGACGCTGCCTCGGTAAGTGACTTGGGAGGTGAACACCCCGCCGGTGGGTGGCGGCAACGTCACAATCGGGTCTTGCAGTGTCGTGCCGAGCACCGTGCCGGCTTGGCTCTTGAACCACTCCTTGCCGGCAGTCTCCCCGACGGCGATGTAGTTTGGCCTGCCCTCGGAGAAGGCGTCCGCCGCCCTTTTCGCCGCTGCCAGCGCGGCCGCATCGGTGGCCAGATTCAACTGCGTCTTGGCCTGGGTGGCCAAGCCGAGGTCAATCCCGACTCCGATGACCCCGACGACCGGGATCGCCGTCAGGGCGAACGTAAGCGCAACGCCGGCGCTGCTGTCCTTCAGGCAGCGGCGCAGGAAGTTGAACATATTTACTTCGATCCTTTATTATCGTTCTCTACCGATCCTTTGTTGTTTAGATCGTTTCCTCTGTTCCCGCTGTTTGAAGCTATGTTCGCGGAGACTGGCTGGCAAACCGCAGTGTTGGTCAAGGGGTTGTCCTTGTCGTAATGCACGTAGTCCGTCGACTTCCCAGCCCTCGGCGGCAGGAATGCCGTGCGCTGCAGCGTGACCGGCCCCGTGATGAAGCGGCTGAACAGCGGCTGGTATGTGTAGGATACGTCGGCGACCGCGACCGAGGTGAGCGTGGTCATGCCAGAGGTCGGAAGGTTGCCGAGAGTGACCTGCTGGTCCGTTGCCACCTGCGCCACTACGCCGCATCGCGTGACTTGCAAGCCCTGCGCCAGCGCGACGCTCCACTTGACATCGCCGACATACGTGCAGCCGCTGCCCGCCACGCAGCCGGCCGGGATCGCGGTGTATACGATGCCGGACAGTGTGACCGAGAATTGGCTGGTATCGGCCCCGGATTTCAGCCCGGGGATTATGGCGTAAATCGCGGTCATTGCCTGCTTGGCCTGATCGACGGTGAGCGCGTTGCTCTGGTCCGGCTGCACGGCCTGCTCGGTGGCGATCTGCACGACTTCCTGCGCGGTACTGGTGACGCGGCGCATGGCAATGAAGATCTGGGTGGCGTCATACGACCCGGCCAGCAGGGTAAACATCAGCGGCGCCACCAGGGCGAACTCGATGCCCGGAGAACCGGACTGGTCGCGCAGCAGGGCTGGTATCAGGCGGCATCCGCCGCGAACCAGCTTGCCAAATCCACGACAAAGCCGGCGCGCCATCCTATTGACACCCGGCCGGGGGGGCGGAGGTCATGGGATAGTTCTCGTTGATAAAGGCGGCCGAGGACAGGGTGACGTGGACGAACCCGACGGGCGTGGCGGTTGCCATGGCCGGAACGACGGCGGCGATCAGGCTCGGTGAGGTGTAGATCGCCTGCACCAGCATCAGCTGTCGGGGCTTGCCGGGGCAGTAGGTGTAGCCGGAGGTATCGAGCTTGCCGTCCTTCGTTGGGAAGGTCGCCGAGAACGTTGTGTCCGTGTAGTAGTCGGTGGTGATCGGCTTGACGTTTACTGAAACCGAGGAGCACGGCAGCAGCCCGGACAAGGCAGGGCACAAGTACGTGGTTTGGAAGTCCGCAGCGTTGCTGGCGCCCTGCGCCGCGCCGACCTGGATCTGCCGCGCCGCCGTTTGCACGCCGTAGTCCAGGGACACCTGCGCAAAGAAATCGTATCCGATCTCTACCAGGAACAGGAGCAAGGTGAGGAATGGCAGCGACACCACGGCAAACTCAAGCGCGGCACCCCCGCGCCGATCACGCCACAAGCGGGCGCAAAGCCCGTCGCGCCGAATGCGCCACCCCATCGCTCAGCGCGCCGACGCCGTGACGACGCGCGGCATCTGCACCCACGTGCGCGGCATCGGGACGGTCATCGACACCAGGATCGGGCCGGGCGCGGCCTTGAGGTCGATCTCCCCGGCCGGACCCCAGACGCGGATGGCCGCAACCGCACGCACCGCCGCGGGCGGGGGCGGGGGCGGCGTGCCGCGCCAAGCGGCCAGCACCAGGTCGCGGTAGGGCGTGCCCAGCGCGTCCGTCCGGGAATGGTAGGCCGCCACCGCCGGCTCCCAGGCCCCAAGCTCCTCATGGAGCGACGCCAAGAAGCGTGCCGCGGCAAGGGCGTTGACCATCGGGTCGAAACCGCTGGCGAGGTTGGGAAAAGTGTTGGGGTGGTGCATCAGGTTGATCTGGAAGCAGCCGACATCGACCGACTGCGCCCCTCCGGCCTGCAAAGCCTGCACCGCGGCGACCGCTTCCTCGGCGCTGGCAAGGAAGCGACCGGCGCCGCCGGACTGGATGGCGTAGGGCCACGGCGCCCGCTTGCCCGCCACATCGGTGCGCCCGCTTTCGACGAGGCCGATGGCCAGCAGCAGACCGGCGGGAATCCCGGCGCCCGCCTCCGCCGCTGCCGCGGCCTCCGCGCAGGAGGTAGCCGCGGCGGGGCGGCCCATGAGAAGGGTGAGCATCGCCAGCACGAGCACGAAGCCGGCGCGGGCCGGCCGCGATGGGCGGGCACCAATCACCGCCGCAGCGCCTCGAACCCATCCAAGGTGCCGCGCACCTGCTCGGCCGGCAGATCGGCGGCCAACACCGTGGAGGCCTCGGCCCGGCGTCCGTCCAGGGCCAGAGCCAGCGCCAGGTCGTGGCGCACCCGCGGCGTGGCGCCGGGCGCGGTGCCAAGGGGCTGCAGCATGCGCACCGCGCCGGGAGCGTCACCGGACAGCGCCATGGACAGGCCGAGGTTGACCTGCACGGCCATTGAGGACGGGGTGATGCCCAGCGCCATGCGGTAGGCTTCCTGGGCCGCGGCGTGGTGGCCTTGCAGGTCGCGCGCCACGCCCAGGTTGCTCGCCGCCGCGGCGTCGCGCGGGTCGAGGGTCACGGCCCGCGCGAACATGGCCTCCGCGCCGGCTGGGTCTTGCTGCAGGCGGGCGCGGCCAAGGCCGATCAGGGCCTTGGTGTCCCGCGGCTTGATCTCCACCGCGCTGGCATAGCTGGTGGCAGCCTCGCCGCTGCGGCCCAACGCGCTCAGCGCGTCGCCCCGGCGGACCCAGGCATCGGCGTCGCGCGGGTTCTTGGCCAGCAACTGGTCGCTCACCTGCAGCGCAATCGCCGGCGCGCCGGCCGAAGACGCGGTATCGGCCAGATGCAGGCTGGGCGTCCATTTGGCCAACGGCACCTCCGGCGCGACCTCCACCGCCTTTTGCGGCCGTGAGGAGCAGGCCGCCAGCAGGAGGAGCAAGCCCCCCGGCAAGCGGCGCGGAAGCAGTCTTTTCATGGTTGCCATGGGCATCACCGCATCGAGTTCATGACTTGGATCACCGCCGGGCCACCCACGATCAGGAAGATGCAGGGCAGGATGAACAGGATCATCGGAATGGTCATCAGCACCGGAAGCCGCGCGGCCCGCGTTTCAAACCGCATCAGCATCTCGTGGCGCATCTCGGCCGACAGCACGCGCAACGCGTCGCCCAAAGGCGTGCCGTAGCGCATGGTCTGCGCCAGCATCGAAGTCATGCGCTTGACGCTTTCCAGCCCGGTGCGCGCGCCCATGTTGGCCAGCGCCACCCGGCTGTCAGCCGCGACGCGCAGCTCGCTCGCGGTCTTGCCGAACTCGTCGCCGATCGCGGGGTGCGCCTGGCGGATCTCGACGGCGACGCGGTTCAGCGCCGGCTCGAAGCCCAGCCCGGCTTCCGCGCAGATCACCATCAGGTCAAGCGCGTCGGGCAGGCCCGCCTGGATGGCGTCAAGGTGCTGCTTGTGCCGGCGCCGCACCCACCAGTCCGGGCCGAGCAGCCCGACCAAGGCAGCGCCGGCGATGCTGACGTTGCGGATCAGCGGCGACAACTGGAACCGCTGCAGCACCACAAACGCCAGCAACGGCACCAGCGCCAGCAACAGCAGCTTGGCGCCGACGAACACCCCAAGCGCGCCGGGTCCGCGCAGCCCGGACGCACCCAGCGTCAGCGCCAGCTCGGCCATCGTTTTCTGCGAAAGGAGGCCGCTCCGCGCCACACCGGAGCCGATGGCGCCGATAATCCCGACGAGGCCGGCCGCCTGCGCCGACGGCTCCACCCGGGCCGACCCATCCTGCAGGCGGCGGATGGCCTGCAAGCGTCCCCTGAGCCGTTCCTGCCGGCGCAACTGGTGCAACACGACCTCGGTCACGCCCCACAACAGGGCGGCAACGAGTGCGCAGGCCAGAACCAGCGCCGTCACGACAGGCTTTTCCGGATCAGCGTCTTCATCGACATGATACCGAGGCCCAGCATCAGGATCGCCCCGGCCAGAATCTTCTGCCCGAGCGGATCAACGAACAGCATGGTGATGTAGGCGCTGTTCATGACCCACAGCCCGGCGGCGGCGAACGGCGGCAGCGCGCCCAGCACGATCGAGCTCATCTTCGCCTCGGCAGACAGCGCATGGCCCTTCTGCTTCACCGCCACGCGCTTGCGGATCACGTCGGCCAGATTCTCCAGTGTTTCGCTCAAGCCCCCGCCGGTTTGGCTTTGCAGGGACAGCGCGGTGGCGAAGAAGCGGTATTCCTGCAGCTTGTTGCGCTCCGCCATGGCGCGGAGCGCATCGTCCAGCGTCAAGCCGATGGCCAGCTCCTCGGAAAGGCGGGCGAACTCGGGGCCGGTCGGCGCCTCAACCTCGCGGCCCACGGCGGTGATCGAGTCCGTCACCGGGATGCCGACCCGCACGGCGCGGACGATCATCGCCAGCGCGTCGGGGAACTGCTGGAACAGCGCTTCCGCCCGGCGGCGCCTGCACCAGTTAAAGAACGCACGGCTCAGCACGACCCATGCCGCCGGCAATGCAAGCCAGGCCAGCGTGCCGAGAAGCCCGGTGCCGATCTTCGTGGCCGCCACGGCGCCCAGCAACGTCACGGCCAGCGCCACCCACCAGCGCAGTACGTAATGGTCGGCGAGGTCCGGGTCGAAGCCGAACAAGGCGGCCAGCTTGGGGCCTAGCCCTTCCGCCGTCGCGGCGAGGGCAAGGCCGGAGGACGTGGGCGCCCCGTCCAAGCCAGCATGTTGCCGCTGGTGAGGGCTGAGCACGCGGGCGAAGCGCAAACGCGCCTGCTCCTGTCGTGCCTGCATCCGCAGCAACGCCACGCTGAACAGGCCCATCAGCATCAGGCCCGCGAGAAGCAGCGACACCAGCAGAACGGGCGAGGCGGTCACCGTTCCGCGTCCTCCATCGCCGCCGCCCAGGCCCGCTCCAGCCCGAAATACTGCAAGCGCGAGTGGAAGCCGGGCCGCGCGCGGCTGACCCGGTAAACGTTGCGCAGCCGCCCGTCCGGGCCGGTGCCGAGGTTCTCAAGCTGGAAGATGTCATTCATGATGATGACGTCGCCCTCCATGCCGCACACCTCCGACACCTGGGTGACGCGGCGGCCGCCGTCGCGCTGGCGCTCCGCCTGGATGATCAGGTGCACGGCGCCGGCGATCTGCGTGCGGATGGCGCGGGACGGCAGGCCCATGGACCCCATCTGCACCATGTTCTCGATTCGCGTCAGCGCGTCGCGGGTGGTGTTGGAGTGGATGGTGGACATGCTGCCGTCGTGGCCGGTGTTCATCGCCTGCAGCATGTCGAAGGCCTCGCTGGCGCGGACCTCGCCGATGATGACGCGGTCGGGGCGCATGCGCAGCGCGTTGCGCATCAGGTCGCGTTGGGTGATCTCGCCGCGGCCTTCCAGGCTCGGCGGTCGGGTTTCCAGGCGGACCACGTGGGGCTGCTGCAGTTGCAGTTCGGCCGCGTCCTCCACAGTCACGATGCGCTCGCCGGGGTCGATCATGCGGGACAGGGCGTTGAGCAGGGTGGTCTTGCCCGACCCGGTGCCGCCGGAGATGATGATGTTGAGCCGGCAGCGCCCGGCGATCTCCAGCACCCGCGCCACCGGCGGCGTCATGGCGCCGAACTCGATCAGCTTGGCGAAGTCGATAGACTTCTTGCTGAACTTGCGGATGGACATGTAAGGCCCGTCCAGCGCCAGCGGCGGAAACACGATGTTGACGCGGCTGCCGTCCTTCAGCCGGGCATCGACCATCGGGCTGCTTTCGTCGATCCGCCGGCCGACGCCGGCGGCGATGCGCTGGCAGATGTTGGACAAATGCGCGGCGTCGCGGAACCGCACCGGCGACATCTCCACCTTGCCGCGCTTCTCGATGAAGATGCGGTGCGGGCCGTTCACCATGATGTCGGCGATCAGGTCGTCCTGCAGCAGCGTTTCCAGCGGCCCCAGGCCCAGCATGTCGTGGACGAGTTCGGCGGCCAGGCTGCGCTGCTCCCGCCCGTTCATCTGGATGCGCCGCTCGGTGGCGATGTCGGCGATCAACTTCTCCACCTCCAGCGCCAGCCGGTCGGGCGGGGTAGAGGCGACGGCCATGGGGTCCATGCGCGTCAGGCAAAGCGTGCGCATCTCGGCCATGGCAGAGGCGTGGGTGAGGCCCTGCTCGGCCCGCGGCTGCATCCCCGCTTCCTCGCCGGCCTGCGCGGGCAGCGGTGGCGGCCCGGCCACGCGCTGGCCAAAGGTCGGCAGCGCGCTCATGACGCCTTCTTCCAGATCTGCCAGATGCGCTTGCGGTCGGCGGTGCGCTTGAACGGCGGCGGCGCGGCGGTGCCGCTGTCCAGCAGGCGGTTGAAGGCCACCAGCCGGGCGAGGTCGTTCACCCGCAAGCGGAAAAAGCTGCGCTGGCGCGCGGCGGGGTCGCCCATGTTGGCGGCGTCGGCCAGGCGCTTCGGCAGGTCGGGGATCACCAGGTCCGGGCGGCCTTCCAGCGCGTCCTCGACCTGGGCGCGCGTCAGGCCGCCGGGCATGCCGTCGCGGTTCAGCAGCAGCACCGTCCGCTCCACCTGGCTGACCTTGCTGTAAAGCGCGCGCAGCCGCAGCGTATCGCGCACCCCGGCCAGCGTCGGCTCGAACACGATCACCCGCTGCGTCGCGAGGTCCAGCAGGTCGCGATACAGCGGCACCGGCTGGAACGGCACGTCGGCGACGATGAAGTTGTAACGGCGGCGGAGCGCGGCCAACAGGCGCGGCGCGGCGTCGGGCGCGCAGGCCGGGCGGTCGGTCAACGCTTCCTGGCCGGCCAGGACGTGCATGCGGTCCTTCAGGGTCACGGACGCGCGCTCGACAAACAGGTCGTCGATGCGGTCCGGCATTTCCAATGCGGCGCGCAGGCCAGGGCCGGGCGCCGCGTCCACGAACAGGGCGGCGCTGCCCGTATGGAGGTCGGGGTCCAGCAGCAAGGTGTGGCGGTTGCGCAGCACGCCGAAATGCCAGGCCAGGTTCACGGCGATCGTCGTGGCGCCCACGCCGCCGCGCGCGCCCGTGATGGTGATCACCCGCCCGCCCGCCACGTCCTGCGCCGCATTTTGCTGGCCGACGATGACCGGGATGAACAGCCGCACCACCATGTCGCGGGTCAGCGGCTTGGCCAGGTATTCGCGGGCGCCCATGCCGCGCGTGACCTCGCGGTAAAAGTCCACGTCGGTGAACTCGCCGACCACGAGCACCTTGACGTCCGGCTCCACCACCTGGCTCAGGTCGCGCAACGCGCTCAGCGGCTCGTCCACGCCGCTGATGTCGATGATCAGGCAGCGCGGGGTCGTCTGCTTCTGCATGGCCGCGACCGCGGCGCGGATGCCGCCCCGCACGATCTCGATCGCGTCCGGCACCGCGTCGGACAGGCTGTCGCGCAGCACCGCTTCCGTGGTCGCCTCGTTCACAAAGGCCATCAGCGCGACGCGGTCGCTGCCGCCGGCCCAAGGCTCGTCCGGGTCGCGCGGGAGGCCGGGCAGGGCGCCGTCGGCTGCCATCAGTTCCCCGTCAGCGCGGCGCCGCCCGCAGCGTTCGACGAGGCGCCGCCGCCCTCCGTAAGCGGCTTCACCCGGCCGGAACGCAGCCGCTCCACCGCCGTCGTGATGACCTGGCCGTCGGTCGGCCCGGTGCCGCGGCCGCGGGCAAGGTCGGCCGGGCGGGCCGCCATGGCCGCGAGGTTGGCGTCGTTGGCCCCGGTCGGGCGCCAGGTGTGGGGAAAATCATACGGGTCCGGCCCGGCGCAGCCCGACAGGAGGGCCAGGAGCGACCCGGCCGCGAACCGCACGGCCAGCCTCATTGCACCACCCACCCGGCGGCGCCGGAGATGCGCGTCGGCCTGACCGACTTGGGCTGCCCCGTTTGGCGCAGCAGCAGGATGCGCTCCAGATCGTTGGCCGGGGTGTAGGCGTCATTGGGCTGGCGCAGCATGGTGGGGTCGCTGACCGGGCGCACGATGTAGGGCGTCACGATGATCACCAGCTCGCTTTCGTTGCGCTGGAAGGTGTCGGAGCGGAACAGCGCCCCCAGGATCGGGATTTCGCCCAGCCACGGGACGGCGCTGTTCCCTTGCGTCACGGTTTCCTGCAGCAGGCCGGCGATGGCGAAGCTGTCGCCGCTGCCCACCTCCACCGTGGTGTCGGCGCGACGCGTTGTCAGCGCCGGGATGCTGATGGCGTTGGAGCCGGCGCTAATCTGCACGGCGCCCTGGTTGGTCAACTGGCTGACCTCCGGCCGCACGTGGATGTTGATGCGGTCGTCGCTCATCAGCGTCGGCACGAAGGACAGGTTGATGCCGTACTGCTTGAACGACACGGAGATCGCGTTGTTCTGCTGGCTGACCGGGATCGGGAACTCGCCGCCGACCAGGAAGCTGGCCGGCTCGCCGCTCATCGTGGTCAGGTTCGGCTCGGCCAGCAGGTGCGCCAGGTTGTCCTGCGCGAGCGCGTCGATTACGGCGCTGAGGCCAAAGTTGCGGTCCGCATAAACCCCGGCCAGCGCGGTCGGGGCGGCGGCCAAGGTGACGGGGTTGCTGGTCGCCAGCCCGATGGCCGCGTACTTGCCCAGGCCCTGCAAGGCCTGCCAATTGATCCCAAGCTCCCGCGACACGCTGCGCGACATCTCGGCAATGCGGACGCGCAGGCTGATCTGGGTAGCGGAGGCCACCGTAAGCCGGTTGGTCACCCCCTGCTTTTCCGTTACGAAAGACCGCGCCAACTCCATTACGCGGGCGGCGTCGGCGGGCGTCGCCACGTTGCCGCTTACCGCCAGGCCGGTCGGCAGGGTTTCGACGCGGATGCCGCTGCCCGGCAGGACCCGGCTAATGGTGCTGGCGGCCTCGGCTGCGGTGTAGGCGGCGGGTCGAACCGTCACCTGATACTGCGCCACCACCCGGCCGGAGCCGTCCATCGCGGCGAGCGTGGTGCGGCCGGGCGCCGCGCCGAACACGAACAGGGTGTTCGGGCTGGCCGGGCGCACCTCGGCGATTCGGGGGTCGGCGACGAACACGTTGGCGACGGCGCCGGGCAGGTTCACCACCCTTCCCAGCCCGGCTTCCACCGTCAGCGCCGCCAGCCGGCCCTGGTTGGGGGCGTCAACCGAGGGGCCGGGCGCGACTGGAACCGTCACGCCGCCGGGGCGGGCCGCGGGGGGCGGCCTTGTGCCCTCGTCCACAGGCTGCGCCCGGACGGCCGGGCCAGACAGGGCCGCGCCAAGGAACGCGGCGGCGGCCAGCGCCGCGAGCCGTCCGGGGCGGGTCGGCGCGCGCATCAAAAGTGATACTCCTTGCCGTCCCCACTGCCTTGGAACACCTGGACCTTGGACGGGGCGCTGCGGGCCGCGCCGCTGCCGAGCGCCGGCGACACGTCGCCGGCCC
>CALMVT010000371.1:0-2211 GCA_937873175.1 uncultured Acetobacteraceae bacterium
TGGTCACCGTCAGCTCGAACTGCACCTCGCTGTCGGGCGCGGCAGGCGAGAAGACCTCGTCCAACGCCGCAGCAGCCTTGTGCGTCTGCTGGTAGACGAACTTGCGGCTTACCCCGTGCCGCGCCGCCAGGTCGCTGACCGTTTCCGATCGCCCCAACGCCTCAATGGCCAGCCCCTTGCGGTCACTCCCGGGCAGCCTCGCTGCCGCGCCAATCCCTTGGTCCATACCCGCACCATCGCTGAAAGTATGAAGGTGCGGTCATCCGCCTCGGCAGCGTCAACCCGGTCTCACGTGTGACCCGGTTTTGAACCACGCCCTGTAGCGCCGGCCTTGAGCGCGGCGCGGGTCGGGCACTTCGGCGAGGGCGGCAAGCAGGACAGCAAAGGGCACGTGGCGACCTCACGAAGCGGGAAGGTCGCCTCCATACAGCCGCTACGTCACCCCGCCGCCGCTCACGCCCAGGCCGCTACGGCAGAACTGAATGGCCCTGGGCTCTGACCATAACCCATGATCCTTGGTTTGACGCACGGGTACTCTGTGCGGGACAGGGCACGTAACGGGACTGCTTCCTGGTAAAAAGCAAACTCTCGGCAGCGGCGCCGGCAGCGCGCCCAGACGGACTATGCGGGCGGCAAATCGAGGCCGTTTGGCAATGAAATCCAGATGACAGTTTGCGCCTCTGCGGAATGGCGTGACAGATGACCCTTGCCGTGTGTGTCCTCCACCAACACGAAGCTACCTGCCTGAACGTGGCGCACCTCTCCGTCGCTCGTCTCGTATTCAACCGAACCATCGAGCCTGACCGTAAGGTTCGGCTCCGGGACCGTATGCCAAGCGACCTCGCGCATGCCCGCTGGGATGCGGGTGAGGCGGACGCGGGACGCTGGATAACTGGCCGTAACATCGAACGGCACGGCATCGGGATGCACCGACCTCTTTGTCGTCGGCAGTTCGACTTCGTCGAAATGCGACTCGCCATCTGAGGTGGCATAGATGCGCAGGCACCTCATTGCGGCTACCTCTCTGGTTCGCCATGTCGAAGCCAAGCCTGCCTACCATGACGGAGGCGGGGTGACACTACGGGTCTGGTGCGAGAGTCCGGTGTTGGTCGGGGGACGGACCACAGCCGCAACGTGTCCGCCAGGGTTCGATTGGCGGACACCCCAAGTCCTGGCTGGTGATCAAGGTGCTGAGGCGTCAAGTGGCCAGTCTGCGCAGCTTCACAATCAGCGAACCTACACTGCCGCTTCCTCGTCCTCGAACAGGCCGGTTGGAAGGCCGTCGATGCTCCGCACGTTCTTCTCGCGCCAGTAAGCGTCAATGCCTGCAGGCCCCCTGGCGTTAGCCCACTTGTCCATCGCCGTGCGTTCGCCCTGGTGATCGAAGAAGGGTACGCCGAAGCCGCATGAGGTTTGCACAAGCTCGACTGCGAGGGTCACGATCTGCCGCGTTCCGAGTGGTTCGTTGCCCCCGAACCGCTCGCCCAAAAGGCGGGCGAACTCCCGACCGCGCCGATGGTGAACCGCTCCGCGCCCATAAAGCCGCATAATCGAGGGTGCCCCCTCGAAGGCGCAGAACATGATGGTGACGCGGCCCCCGGCGCGTATGTGGGCGGCGGTCTCGTTGCCGCTGCCGGTGCGATCAAGGTAGGCGACCTTGTTTGCCCCAAGCAGGCGCAGCGAGTCTGTGCTGCGCGGGGACACGTTCACGCGGGTTCCCGCAGCCGCCGAAGCCACGAAGAAGATGTGCTGGCGCAGGATAAAAGCGCGGTGGTCATCACCGATGCTAGGGAACTGCTTGGCCATGGGAACGGTCCGCCTGACGTGGTGGCACCTTCTGCATCAATCTCGTGGAGGCGGGAAGCTGTGCGGACGTTGGTTGCACGACTGTCCATGCCGACAAAGACGGCCTACCTACACCCGGCGCGGTGTCCGTCAGGGTTCGGACACCGGTGGCGAATTCGTCGGACTACCTGCCGGCGTAAATTTTTGTGGGAAATTGGACCGATATCATATCACAAAATCGGATAATTTTAGCAAAATATTCTTAGTATTCTCAACCGGAACGCATATCTGTGAAAGCGCTTTAACGCCCTCCTGATTTCGCCACCGGTGTCGGTTCGTTTGCCGGACAGGCATCCGCACAGGCTATGCGTTGGTCGTCATTGCGGCTCTTTGGGCGGCAGCACCGGTGCGGGCAAAGGTGCGAAC
>CALMVT010000371.1:2221-5369 GCA_937873175.1 uncultured Acetobacteraceae bacterium
CGCCCCGCCCCCGGACGGGTCGCCGCCTGGCTCCGCGCCAGCTCCCGCCGCGCTGGCAGCGCCATTCGGCATCTCGCCCTCACCCGTCCCGAAATCGACGGCACGGCCGCCTTGCGGATGCCCTGCCTGGATTTCGACCCGGGCAACCTCGACCTTGCGGGCAAGCTTTGTCGAGTAGGGCAGCCGGTATGCCCGCGGCTCGCCGCTCGGCAGGTTGCTCGCGTCGAGCGCTTCCAGCCACAAATGGATTGCGCCGGGGTCGTCGCGTCCCGGATCGGGTTCGACGGTGCGGACCCAAAGCAGTTGGAACTGCTTTGGCAGGGCTTGTGGGGACGACCAGCCAAGCAGGCCCTGGGTCGTGACGAAGGCGGCGGCATAGAACCCGCCGGTGACGACGATTGCCGCAGCCTTGACCGTCCATGGCAGGCGCGCGCGCGCGACCCCGAGCAGGAGCAGCACGCCAAGTAGCGCGTAGGCGATGGACAGGCAGAGGATCATGCCTTGCAGGGTCATGGCCGGGCTATCCCGCGTTGCGCTTCGGATCGCGCAGCGTTTGGAGCAAGGACTTGCGATCCCGGCTGACGCCGGTGACGGTGCCACCCTCGTCAATGACGAAGCGCACGGCCGTTTCCTCCTGCCCTCCATGATCGAGATTGATCGTGTCGTAATGGACGACCTGCACCGTCGGGTTAAGCTTCTCGACCCGAACCGACACCGGGACCGGCTGCTTGGTCAGGGCTGAGAAGTGGTACACGTTGACCGTGTACTCGCCCGCGACAATGCCGCGGATGCTGACGGTTTCCTGCCGGATTGGCGACAGCACCTTCCTTCCCGCGACCATGATGAAGTCGTTGACGCCCCCGCGGTCGTCGCGGTCCAGGGTCATGAACCCGGCTGACCGGCGCCGGTACCAGACCATGTTGCCAAGCGGGTCCTGCACGAACAGGTCCACGTCGTCCGGGTGGTTGTCCGGCCAGCTCATCGTGATCAGGAAGTCCGCCTTCGGATCAACCTTCCCTTCCTTCGCGTCGGGGGAGATGCTGAGCAGCGCGATGAAGAACAGGAGCGCCAACACCTGCATCGCCTTGAACAGCATAACGCCGAACGGGTCGAATGCGTCCTCGCGCGGGGAAAAATCGAAGTCGTCGATCATTCGGAGTAGTTCAACTGCCGCGCGAGGTCGGGCACGACGTGGACCTCGGTGAGCCGCACGGCATAGGCGAACAGCCTCCCGGTCGCCTCTTCGAGCATGTAGTACTGGATCTTCACCAGGATCGAGCCGACCAGTCCGGCAAGCGTCGTGTACATGGCAATGGCCATGCCGTCGCTCATCAGCCCCATTGACGACTTGATCGCCCCGCGGTCGGCCGTGTCCAGGTTGGCGATGGGCGCCAGCATGACGATGAAGCCAATAATCGTGCCGACCAGGCCGAGCTTCATCAGCGTGTCGCTGGCGAAGGCACCGAACCCGTTCGAGCCGCGGAGGCGGGCGGCCAGGCCGCGCAACAACAGCGTCTGGTCAAGCAGGCGCGCGCCCTGCGCCTGGGCTTTCAGCGCCAGGTCGCGGATGTGCCCGGCGACCAGCCCCTCCGGTAAACGGCCCGACCCTTCCACCTCTACTGCTGTTCCGGCAACTGAGATGCCGCGCCCGCCAGCGATGATCCGCGCCGCACGCCGCGCGGCGTCATCCTCGCGCGACACGGCGACCGTCCGCCAAAGGCAGTGCAGCGACGTTCCGACATAGAGCACGACGATAGCGAGCGAGATGTGGGTCCGGTCGGCTGCCACCATCCGCCCGAGCAGGCCGAACCACCACAGCAGCACGAAGCCGAACACGCTGACACCCGTGAAAATGAGCCAGTGCTGCAAGGGCTTGCGGGTATCCGCGCGCGGGGGTTGCAGGGTCGTCCCGTTCTGAGCGTCACGCGGCACCGGCACATCTCCCTCAACCATAAGGGCGGTGAGCAACGTCACGCCCGTTCCGCACCTTGTTCATGACGCGCGAAGGCTCCAAGGGCATTCCGCCCGTGGCAGACCGGGCAATTTGCCCGATCTCACGTCGTGCTGCTTCCCACGAACCAGGTCCGCGGCCATGCTCAATAGGCCGAACACCGACCGAGAGCGCTGCAATGTCCCTGATCCTCCATTTGATCCTGCGCCTTGCTGCAGTCGTGCTGCTTTGCTTGGCCGGTGCGGTCGGATGGGTGCTGGTGGACACACACCGCGCAATCGAGGCCGAGACGGTGGCGACCGCGGATCGGGTCGCCCGCGACCTGGAGGACCTGTACTGGCAGAAGCTGGTTTGGCGCGACGGTTTCAGCCGCGGGGCACCCTTGCCCGTGCCGGAGTGGGAAACGCTCCGCACGGGGCGGCTGGTTGCTCCGGGGACGTGCGTGACCTTCGCGCCGGACGGCCAGGAGCCGCGGCGCTTGTGCGGCCAGGTGGAAGGGGTCGGCACGCCGGCCCCGGCCTGGTTTGAGGCCGGCTATGCCGCGCTGTTCGGCCCTTCGGCGCCGGTCGAGCGCCGATTGAGCGTCCGGCAGCCAGGGGCGGGCCATGTCGTCGTGGTTGCTGATCCGCAAACCAGCGTGCGCCAGGCCTGGCAGCAGGTCAGCATCGTCGTCCGTGTCGCCGCCCTGATGGCGGGCGGGATCGGTTTGCTGGCGACCGCCTTGATCGGCCAGGCGCTGATGCCGGCGCGGAAGATCATCGCGGGCCTCAAGCGCCTCGAAGTCAGCGACTACCGCCACCGCCTGCCCGGTCATCGCATGGCCGAGTTCTCCCACATCGCACGCGCGGTGAACGAGCTGACCGACCGGCTTGAACAGACGACCGCGGAGCGTGTGGCGCTGACCAAGCGGCTATTCGCGGTGCAGGAGGAGGAGCGGCGTGCGCTGGCACGCGACCTCCATGACGAGTTCGGGCAGTGCTTGACCGCGACCGGAGCGCTTGCCGCCGCCATCGAGGCCGGGGCCGCGGGCCGTCCCGACCTTGCCGACGACGCGCGCGCCATCACGCGCGTCGTTAAGCGCATGATGGCGACGGTGCGGGAGGCGCTGGCCCGGCTACGCAGCCAAGACGTTGACGAATTGGGTTTGGAAGCGAGCCTCGCCCAGCTCGTCGGCGGCTGGAACGCGCAGGCCGCACC
>CALMVT010000372.1 GCA_937873175.1 uncultured Acetobacteraceae bacterium
CGCGAGCTGGGCCGGCGCATGGAACAAGCTTTGAGAATGCTGGAGCAGCAAGTCAAACGGGCGCGGCCGCCCGTGCTGGTGCCCCAGCCAGCGGCCGCCCCGCTGGCTACACTGGAACAGCAGCGCCCAGAAGCGCCGAAGCCGCCCACGCCGGCTGTGCAGCCGTCGGGAGGGTTTCGGATGTAAATAGTCCGCTCCCGACCTCATTCCGGCCGCAGGGCGGCAGTTTGGCCGTTCCCGAAAGCGATCAATCGCCAGCAGCGCCGCGAGATTAGTCCAGGCCCGTATCAGATTGATCGAAGCTCTTTAACGAGGTGATCGACAAAGGCTCGAGCAGCAGGCCTAGCAGCTGGTCCGTTACCGAAATCCCGTGCGCCTCGATAACGGCGAGCTTCCAGTCCGGCAGCAACTGCACAATCATTCGATGCCGCGGGAAGTGGGCCTTTCCAGGGCGGGTCGCCAGGATTCGCCCTGCCGCGCTTGTATCCCGCCGACATCGCCGTCATATCGCATCGCCGCGCGAGGCGAGCTGCACCCTCGCCTGCCAAGGTTCTGACGCCGAGAAAGGGAAGCTTCCGTGACGGATTCGAAATTCGTTCTAATCGACCATCATCCCGGTCGCTCCGCCCAGACTATCGGTCTGGCGCGCGAGCTCGGAACCGATCCCGAACTCATTCACCAGCCCTCCGTCGGCGTGGTCGGCACCAAGGGCGATAGTCAGTGCTACTTAGGTGTCACGGCGAAGGTCGACGCGATCCACGCTTGTCTCAAGAGCCGTATCGGCACTGCCCAGGGCCAGCTGAGGCTGCGACTGGTGCAGCCCGAGTACACCATCGCCACTTCAGACGGCATCCGCAACGGCACTCGCGAGATGCGCTACTCCCTGATCGGCCGCGAGGTGACGCACGACGCGCTTTGCGAGCACCTGGAGGCAACGGGCCTGGCCGGGACCATTGCAGTGGTGGCTTGCGACAAGCCGCCGGTCGGCACGCTCGCCGCGCTGCTCGAGCACAACCAGCCGGCGATCATCATGTCCGACGGACCGATACATCCCGGCCGCGACCCGCAGACTGGCGAGGCGCTCGACATCGTCAGCGCCTATCAGGTTGCCGCCCACCCGGACCCGGCCTACCGGCACCACATCGCCTGCCATGCCTGCCCTGGCATCGGCAGCTGCGGTGGCATGTTCACCTACAATACCATGCAGACCTTCATCGGCGTTGTCGGCATGCAGCCGCTGCACATGGTGGCGCCTGCCTCCGATGACCCGCGCCGGCAGGATGAGTTTCCGGCCGAACTCGTCAAACACCTCGTCAACATGATGGAGACCAACCTCCGGCCGCGCGACATCGTCGTGCGTGACTCGCTGCGGAACGCCATGATCGTGGCGATGGCGGTCGGTGGCTCGACCAACGTTACCCTGCACGCGCCCGAGATCGCGCGCGCTGCCGGCTATGCCGACTTCTGGAGGGAGGTCATGACCCCAGAGGAGTTCAACCACCTCTCGCAGCATGTCGTGCCGGTGCTCACCGACGCTCGACCTTACGGCAAATACTCGATGGTCGACATCGATCAGGTCGGCGGGGTGCAGGTTATGGTGCGTGAGCTCCTCGAAGCCGGACTGATCAACGGGGAGGTCATGACCTGCACCGGTGAGACCCTGGCGGTCCAGGTCGCCCGCCTCGGCACAGGGCGTGCGGACCGCAAGGTGATCCATTCTGTCGAAAAGCCCTACAAGCCGACTGGCGGCCTGCGCGTGCTGGGCGGCAATCTGTCGCCTGACTTCTCCGCCATCCTGAAGCTCGCGGGCGTCGAGGGCGGCCTGGAGAACGGGGTCTTCCGCGGCAGGGCGCGCGTGTTCGAGGGCGAGCAGAACCTGTTGGACGCGCTGGACCGCACGCCCGAGCGCTTCCAGAATCACGACATGATCATCGTCCGCTACGAAGGACCGAGCGGCGCGCCGGGCATGCCGGAGATGCTCGATCCGACCTCGCGCATCACCGCGCTCTGCCGCGAGCGGGGCATCGTGGTGGGCCTGATGACGGATGCGCGGTTCTCCGGAGGCTCGGTGGGTCTCGTCATCGGCCACGTTGGTCCGGAAGCGGCGCTGGGTGGCCCGATCGCGTTCATCGAGGATGGCGACGAGATCGTGGTGGACCTCAACACGAACGAGCTGACCTGCACCGCGCTCCAGGATCCTGTCACGTTGGCGCGGCGCAGAGCGGCCTGGGACAGGGTCGTAGCGGCCAACGGCGGCGTTCACCCGAATTGCGGAGATGCCGACACTCGGCTGCTCCACCGCGCCCGCCACACCGCGGTATCCGCGACCCGTGGGGGCGGCCTACACCCGAACCGCGAGGTCTGGGTGTGCAAGCCTCGCCCCGCTGAGCGCTCCGGGTTTACGCCGTCCAACATTTTCAAGCCCGAGGTGACGAGGGCGTTCTGACGCGTTTGCGGCACGCTCAGGGGCCAAGCCGCGATGGCGGTCTGCCGGGCCGTTGCGCGGTGCCCCGCAGCGCTCGGGTGGCGCGCTGACAAAGGAAGCCCGTCAGGGCGGTCCTACTCGCAGCATCTGCGAGTAGCGGCACGGACTTCTGCAACGGAAAGGGTGAAGACTGTCAGCATGGTCGGAGCGTGCCGGAAGTCTTGATTACGCAACACAGGGGTTGCGAGAGGCGGATCGGGCTGGAAGTAGCTTCGGCCGTTTTCGACCCAAGCCGGCCATTCAGGAATATCGGCGCCATGCTCGGGAGCGGACGTTCGCTGTTCAACGGCTTGGCAGCTCAGCGCCTCACTCCGGTCATTTCAGGAAGCTGTCCCGGTGCTCTGAAGCGGACGTTCGTCAAGCCTTTTGGCTTGTCCGCGGATGTCCGCCGGGAGTGGAGAGCGAGGATGCGACCTGGATGTCCAACAAGCGACAAGCGGTTCGCGTTCTTCATCTCGCAACCGTTGCACACGGCCGGGAGTTAGGCCCGCAATGATCTCCCCTTTTCCCGCATCGCTGGCGAGCTGGCGCGACCGACCCCGTGTGCGCCGGCTGAACGAAGCTTCTGTCCGCAACACGGGCCGCTACGTGCTCTGCTGGCTGCAGCAGGCGCTGCGGGCGCGCGACAACCCGGTGATCGACGCGGCGGTGGTACTCGGAAACGAACTCGGCCTCCCGGTGCTCGTCTACCACGGGCTTCGCGAGGATTACCCGTTCGCCTCGGACCGGCTGCACCGCTTCATCCTGGGCGCGAGCCGGGACGTCGCGATCGGGTGCGGGAAGCGCGGCCTTGCTTGCGTCCAGTATGTCGACCGGACGGAAAAGCGCGAAAAGGGACTGGTGTATCGCCTGGCCGCCGATGCCGCGGCGGTGGTGCTGGAGGATCAGCCCGCCTTTGTCGCGCAGTGGCAAGCGGAACGCGTGGCGGCCAAGAGCCATACGGCCGTGTTCGCCGTGAATGCCGCCTGCCTGATCCCGCCCGCGGCGCTCGACCAGGGCGTCGGCACCACCTCGGCCTTTCGTCGCCGGCACGAGAAGGCACGCGAGGATTGGTGGTTCTGGAGCGACGAGGAGCCCGCAATCGGCGCGTATGACGGCCCGCTCCCCTTTGAGCCCGATCGGCTGGCCGAACTGTCG
>CALMVT010000373.1 GCA_937873175.1 uncultured Acetobacteraceae bacterium
CTTTGCCGGGAAGGACCGCCCGAGCGCCTTGCCGGCGATCATGTCGATCACCGCCTCGTCGCTCACGTCGGCCAGCTGCTCTGTTGCGATGTGCTTTCCGTTGCGCAGAACGGTGACGCGGTCGCAGAACGCACGCACCTCGCGCATTCGATGGGAGATGAAGACGATCGTAACTTCCTTGGCGCGGCATTGCTCGATGAGGTCGCCGAGCCAGTCGATGTCGCGACCGGACAAGGTGGAGGTTGGCTCGTCCAGAAGCAGGATCTGTGGACGGCGGAACAGCGCACGGGCGATTTCGATTTTCTGGCGTTGATTGAGGTCGAGGTCCCGCAGCTCCGCTTGGGGGTCGATGTTCTCGAGACCGAGCTGCGCCAAGTGGGCATCGACCTGCCGACGCGCCTCGCGCCGCCGGATCTGCCCGAATGCGTTCACAGGCGGATGGGGCATCAGCATGTTGTCGAGGACCGTTAGGTCCTTGATCATGGTGAGTTCCTGGAAAGCCGTCTGGATGCCTTGCGTGTGAGAGGCATGCGGTGAGTCGAGCAAGGCAGGCTTGCCGAAAACGGACAGGTTGCCCGTCGTCGGCAGGATCAAGCCCGAAAGCAGCTTCACCAACGTCGACTTGCCAGCGCCATTCTCGCCGAGCAGCGCATGGACGTCGCCCGCTTGCACCTCGAACGACACGTCGTCCACCGCGATCGTCGCTCCGAACACCTTGCGGATGTTATTTGCGGCGATTGCCGGGGTCGAACGGCTCGGATTGGGGGATGACATGGCGAACTCCAACCACCACGGACGACCCGCCCGGTTTGCATGGACGGCTGCGTGGCGTCACGATCGACAGGGCAACTGATCGCCCCGCGTCCGGAAAGCGGCGCTGCCGCCTGGAAGGAACCGGGGGGAAATCCAGGAGGACACCGCGCTCAGTATTCGGGCTGTCCCACCAGGGCCGCATTGAGGCCGACTTGAGGCGTCTCGTTGGAGAAGATCGACGCGAACCAACCGGGGTTCGATACGAGCGAGGGCTTAAAAGCGTTGCAGCCCGCCTTCATCTCGACCCAGGTGCCTTCCTGGCAGAGCTTGATCGTCTCGTTGGTGACGAGCGGCAACGGCAGGGTGGTGAGCTGCGGTATCCCCTTGCCGTTGAGCTTGTCCACCGCGAGCTTGAGCGCCAGCGCCCCGGAGTAGGGCGGGGAGGCATACGAAATGCGCGGCGCGCCCATCGGCTTGTAGGTGCCGTTCGCCCCCTCGACCTCGGTGCCCGCAGGCAGCATCTGGATGCGGCCGCCGTTCGAGCCTTCGCCGGCGCAGGGCTTCAACTTGTCGGGTGTTGCGCCGGCTTCGAGCTGCATGGTGTTGGCCGTGTAGCAGCCCACCTGCATCCAGAGCCCGTCGATCTCGTCCCACTTGCGTGTTGCGAGGATCTTGGACAGTTCGGTACGGGCAACTGCCTGGCTCCACATACCGACCGCCTCGTTGACGATCTTGATGTTGGGGTATTTGGCGAAGACGTCCTTGGCGGCCTTGGTGCGCTCCGTATCGACCGACGTGCCGGGCACGCCGGTGATAGTCACGATGTTGCCCTTTCCGTTGAGCCTCTTGGCCAGCCATTCGGCCGTGACGCGGCCTGCTTCGGCTTGGTCAATTGTCACGTTGTAGGCGCAGGGCTCGGAGATGGCTGCATCGTAAGCGACAACCACGACGCCCTTGGTGCAGGCGTTCTTGACCGCCGCGTTCAACGCCGTAGGTGAAATCGGATAGACGACGATGGCCTTGGCGCCGGCCTGCACCATGGCGTTGATCTGCTGGATCTGCTTCTGGGCGTTCGGGCCGGACACCTGTACCTGGAGGTCGACCTTGTCGGCCATGTCCTTGCTGGCGGCCATGGCCTTGACCATGTTGGCGGCCTCGCCCTGCCAGTCGTTCCCGATGTAGCTCATGCTCAGGAAGACCTTCGCCTTCTCCTGCGCAACGGTGGCTCCCGCGGCGCCCGCCAATACGACCGCGCTTGTGGCGCCCGCGATGAGTGCCTGCTTAAACATCATTCTGTCCTCCCTCGAGAATGCGGCGCTTAAGCTCTCGCCGCCAGGATGGCGAGGTACGCTCTAGTCGTTCTTAATTGATCAAAAGTCAGAAATCACTGATTAGCGCAAGTTTTATTTTTCATCGACCCTGACGTATAAGGCTTCGACGAAGCCTCACGCACGACGTTGGAATGAAGCCATGGCGCTGGTGCGCACCCATCAAGAGCTCGCCTATTCCCCGGTTTCACGGGCAACGATCCAAGATCATGTGCTTGGAAAGCTTAGAGAACTGATCCAGAACGGCGGGATCGAACCTGGACGGACCGTGACGGTCCAAAGCTTGGCGGAGGCGTTCGGGGTCAGCGCTATGCCCGTGCGCGAGGCCATGCATCGCCTCGTGGCCGAAAAAGCCCTGACCGTCGTGGCCGGCCGATCCGTTGGCATCCCACCCTTGACGTTGGACCGTCTCGAGGATCTACGCAGGGTGCGTGTGGAAGTGGAGGGGACTGCCGCCAAGTGGGCTGCTCAATTGATCTCTTCCGAGGAAATGGATCATCTTGAGAGGCTGATGAAGGAGATGCATCTCGCCGGACGGAAAAATGACCGCATGCGTTACGTTCCGGCCAACCGCGATTTCCATTTTACCGTTTATCGCGCGGCCGGGTCGGAGACGTTGCTATCCATCATCGAATCCTTGTGGCTGCAGATCGGTCCATACATCAATCTCCTGACCCAATCGAACAATTGGGGGCCGTCAGCCGTCCAGCATCAAGCGATCTTTACTGCGCTGCAGCGCCGTGATCAGGCCGCCGCCTGCAACGCTTTGCAGTCGGACATCAATGGCGCGGCAAGAGCGCTGAGCCACGTACTTTCCGAGTCAGAGCCACCGGGCAAGATCCGCGCCCGCCGGGCATAGGGCCACGTCGCCGGCTATTCGATGCGCCTCACGCTGCGACGGTCGCAGAAGGGTTATGTTAGGGCGCGCCGAGGGACCTGGCCCAGCGTGGTGCAGGGATCAGGAGCGTGGACGCACTGACCCCAGCCCTATTCGGGATCAGGCGACGCGGACGTAATTCGGG
>CALMVT010000374.1 GCA_937873175.1 uncultured Acetobacteraceae bacterium
TGCTAGTCCCGGTGCGGCCGACGCCGGATGACCTGCTGGCTGCGGCGCCGATTGCTGCCAGCCTCGCCCGAACCCGGGCCTGGGCATTCGTGCTGTCGCAGGTCCCGCCGCGCACCCGCCTGCTGGCCGGGGCGTTGCGTCAGCTTGCCGCCCTTGGTCGCGTGGCACCTGCGCAACTCACCTTCCGCGCCGACTATCCGGCCGCCGCGATCACCGGCCAAGCCGCGTCCGAGTTCTCGGGCAAGGCTGCCGACGAAGCAGCGGCGCTGTGGACCTACGCTCAATCCATTTTGGGAGCTGCTGATGTCGCCACGTCCGAAGGCAAGTCTGGACGATCTAACGGTGCCAAAGGGCGTCGAGCCAGCCGTGGTAGTGGCGCCGGATAGCAAGCCTTCTCCAGCCCCCTCCCCCGCCGCACCTGGTGGAGCGACCAGTTTGAAGAATTACGCACACACCCTGTCGCTCCGACTGACGGCAGAGCAATACCGCCGGCTTCGACGCTACGTTGCCCGGGTCGAAGACGAAGGACATGGCCGGGTGACGCACCAGAGCGTCATCGAGACAGCACTGAGCGAATACCTGGACAGGCAGAAGTAGCAGGATGCAGACATGGAAGTGTTTCAGCGTTGCAGCGTTGTCACACGCCAACCTGCATGGATGGACATATGCGTGCGTTGATGCACATGCGTCAACGCATCGATGGATGGATGCCCTGGTCGCGGATCAACAACGCATGACTCCTGGGATGCCCAGGTTTTACAGAACGACGCCACGGCACGCGTGACCTGGCTGGCGTGGGTGGTCAGCAACACTGATCTGGAGTTTCCCGGCCAGCTGACCGCCCGCGCTCATACATCTGACCACCACGGCGGACACTACCTGCTCGGTGCGCTGGTCGCTGACACGCTGGACGAGCTGCACGCCATGTTGCCAGTCGGACTGACACGCCACGGGCGGACTTCGCTGGACCCTCCGGACGTGGTCGAGGTCTGGGACTGAAAACGGCATTGGAGGCGCGGGATCGGACGGCCCCGGCACTTTTCGTTCTTGATCCGTTCACGTAGGAAGTCCAGCCTGGCGAAATGCACCCGCCGTCCTTTCACCTCGGCCAACGGCTGTCCGACTGACCGCGCTGCACGCTTGAGCTGCACTGCCCCTGCTGAGGCACGGTGTTGCTGCCCGTGCGGATGCTACTGGACCGCGGCAACCGGACGTTCAGCGCGGTGCTGACGGCGCTGCGATGCTCAAAGTGTCGGGGCAAGCCGGCGCCGGTGTATCTGGTGGCCGGGCATCACCGCACGCTCAATTACGGGCCGCCGCCGGACTGGTCCGTCGAACTGGTGCCGGTGCCCCAAACAGGCGCAATGCGCAGTCCATAAACACTCACCAGGCAACGCAACGGCTTTTTGGCGGTGAACTGAACCCAGCATGGGCGTCTCCAGTAGTCGGCCGTAGCAATGTCACCCTAACGAGAGAGACCGGTCGATGCGAGTGCTACTGATTGAGGACGACGAGCTGGTCAGGATGTCCTTGTCAGACACGCTCACTGAAGAAGGTTTCGACGTGGAGAGCTTGGCCAATGCGGAGGATGCGCTCGTCCTGCTCGGCGCCGGGCAGGTGCCTGACGTGCTGGTGACAGACATTCACCTCGGCCCTGGCCTTGATGGGATCGACCTGGCTGACGTGGCGCGGGTGAAGCATCCGGATGTTGGGGTCGTGTTCATCAGTGGTGAGCCTTCCGAAGCTCAGGGCCACCGCCTGGGCGCGCATGAGCGGCTTCTACGCAAGCCCTTCAGCAGTTGCAGCCTGACCCAAGTCATCCGAGACACGTTGAAATCTTAGAACGTTCTTAGGTTGGCCAGGCACACCCGAACTACCCGACTGGCGCAAGCGGCCGAGCTGCAAATCCGACTCCGCGAAGTCGCGGGAGAGCAGCCAAGGACCGGGCGGAGCTGTCGGCCTGGGTCCAACGCAGGGATATCGAGCGACCGGTAAGGCCGTGGGCGTCGCTGCTGGACGTATACCTCGGCTGACAGAGGCGGTTGTAACATCTGGCGGAACGATCATAGGGCTGTTGCCTGCATGATCTCGCCGGCATGGGTGGTATAGCGCTGGGTCAGCCGCCCCGCCCGCGTGCCCCAAGGCCGGGTGGTGCCGGTTGCTAGCGGGCGCAAGGTGGCGTTGTTCTCTTATGGCGGGATCACGGGTCAAGCCCTCCGTTCAGCTTTCGTGTCGGTGCGAGCGGTTGGTAGTCCCTATCGGTTCATGGTTCTCTCCGCGGTCGGCGTGTGCCGCCGCATGATGGCGTCGGAAACGTCGGCCTCGTGATGTCAGGTGCGCGGTCAGTCTGCTGCACGAGAGCAGCGCCGCAACAACACCCGCGCGATGGCCGGCGCCCCGTCCCGACGAGGGACCCCGTTCCGCCACGACCGGCGGATTTCGTTGCGCGGCAGCTACCGGGTGCTCATGCCGCTTGCGCTTCCCTGGTGGACCAGCGGAACTCGCTGCCGTCCTTCCACATGCGGTGCAGGATGCCGGCGAGCTTGCGCGCCACGGCGACGGTGGCCTTCTTGGCGCCGATCCGCTTGGCCAGCCGGGTGCCCCAAGCCTTCAGCGCCGACCACTTCGCGACGCGGTGCAGAATGATCCCGGCCGCCTCGAACAGATAGGTGCGCAGCAGGGCATCGCCGCACCGTGAGATGCGCCCGGTGTGGTCCTCCTCGCCAGACTGAAAGCGCCTGGGCGTCAGGCCGACATAGGCGCCGACGCTGGACGATCTGGCAAAGCGCTCGGGGTTGTCGATGACGCTGACATAGGCCAAGCCGACCACGACACCAACACCAGGCGCAGTCATGAGCTGCCGCACTGTTTGGGTCTGGCGAGCAATGGCAACTAGGCGCCGGCTCAGGGCGGCAACTTGATCGCTGATGGCCTGCCAAGCCGCGAGCAGCGCCTCGGCAACCTCCTGCAGCGGGCCGCCCGCGACCAGGCTGCGGACCCGCTCCATGAAGGGTTGGCCGCCGCCCTTGCCAGCCACCAGCCCGAACGGCTTGAGCACGCCGCGGATTTGGTTGGCAAGGTCGACCCGCATGCGCACCAGCTGCGCGCGGGTGGTCAGCAAAGAGCGGACCAGCTGGCTGTCCATGCTCTTGACCATGACCTCGCGATACCAGCCGGTCCTCACGATCTGCGCCAGGCCGCGTGCGTCGTTGCGGTCGGACTTGTTCAGCTGCAGCGAAAGCGCCGCCTTGGCATGACGCGCATCCAGGCAGACCACCGGCAGTCCGAGCCGCCTCAGCTCGTGCCAGTGCCAGGCCGACAAGGGACCACTCTCCAAGCCGACACGGGCCACGTCGGGAGCTTTGGCACGAATGGCCGCAGCGATCGCCTCCGGGGTGGACACGCATTTGCCTTGCCAGATCGTCTTTCCGCTTCCATCGACGACGCAGATCGCGGTCTGCTCCAGCGACACGTCCAATCCAACGTAGTGTTCCATGCCTTCCTCCTCCGCTGGCCCGACCTTGGCCTGATCGCATCAGGCCTCAGTCGCAACTGGAGAGCACCCGCCCGCCATAACTCCATGTCAGGTTGGCAGCTCCTGCCGGTCCAAGGCAGCCTTTCGGCCATGGCGCATTTTCCCAACCCGTATCGTGGCTTCCGCTACCCGGCCGAGGTGATCCAGCACGCCGTGTGGCTGTACACTGCTTCAGCCTGAGCCTGCGCGATGTCGAGGCGATCCTCGCTGCCCGCGGCATCGTGGTCAGCTACGAGAGCATCCGCGATTGGGGCCTGCGCTTTGGCCGTCTGTTCGCCAACGAGCTGAAGCGGCGCCGGCCGAGGCCGGGCGACAAGTGGCACATGGATGAGGTGTTCATCCGGATTGGCGGCAAGCAGCACTACCTTTGGCGTGCGGTCGATCAGAACGGCCACGTGCTGGACATCCTGGTGCAGAGCCGGCGCAACACCCGGGCCGCCAA
>CALMVT010000375.1 GCA_937873175.1 uncultured Acetobacteraceae bacterium
GGCAGCGCCGCGCCCCGCAGGGCGGCGGCGAGCACGTGGCCCGGGTGCGACAGCGGCGTTTCCTTGCTGACCACCACGCGGCTGACCACGAAGCCTTGCTGTCGCGCCACCTCGGCCAGGTAGCCAAGCATATGCGACTTGCCGGTGCCGAACCCGCCGGCCAAGCCGATGCCGGCTGCCGGGCTGGCATCGGCCCAAGCGGCGGCCAGCGCCGCTTCGAAGGCGTGCTCGAGGCCGGTCTGCTCGGTGCCCATCAGGCGGATGGCGGCGCGGTTGGGCACGCCGGCCCGCAACGCCTCAATGGCTGTGCGCGCCTCGATGGTCATGGCGCGGGCGTCATGGGCCGAGCCAGACTAGCGGCGCCACCGGGTTCTGCCGGTCGCCGGGCCGCACGTCGGGCCACACCCGCATCTGCAGCGCCGCGTATTGGCTCAAGGCCCGGCGCGGGTCGCCGGTGGCCAGTGCCGCGTCGGCCAGCACCGCGACGAACAGCCCCGGCAGGTGCTCGGCGTCATCGATGATCTCCCGCAGCACCTCATACGCGTCCATCACCGCGGCCGGCGAGTAGCGCAGCACGCCCTCGCTGGCCGCCGTGCGCGACAGCTGCCGCACGTCCAGCACGATCATGACCCCGGCGGCGCCGGCCTTGCGCACGAAAAGGCACAGCGCCGCCAGCATGGCCCGCGCGTTGGTGCGCGAGATGCGCACCGAGATGTCGGCCGCGCGCAGCAACCCAGCCGGCACCTTCTCGCCTCGCAGCCATCGCAGCACCGGCCCAGCCAGCTCGCCGCCGTCCGGCTCCAGCCGCGACAGGCACAGGCGCAGCAGGGCGGCGCGGAAGTCCTGCGCCAGCCGCCGGTCGTCCCACAGGTCGGCGGTCAGCCATTGGTCGCGTTGCCGGGCCAGCAGGCTGGGCGCCACGGCAAAGGCGGCGGCCAGCTCGGGCATCGTCATCGCCGTGCCCGGCCGCGGCCAGGGATAGGCGTTGGCGGCGAACAAGCCTTCCAGGTAGCGTTGCACCAGGCCGTCCCACGGCAGCGTGCCGGCCACGGCGAAGAACAGCTCGTGCATCAGGTGGACGCGGGTTTGCGCGGCATCGACATGCGCGGTCAGCACCGCGCGTTGCCGCCCCAAGCCGATCAGTCGGTCCGCCACCGGGCCGAACGCCGCGTCCTCCAGGATGGCCAGCTTGACCGAGGCGCCCCCCGCCGGCACGAACCCCGACAGGTACTCGCGCTCGACGACCGACAGCCACTCAGCGAGCGGCAGCGGCTGGGTCGTCAGCACGTCCACGAGACGCCTCCAGGATGAAGCGGATGGCGTAGTAGTCGTGCTGCTCGCCCGCCTCGTCGAACAGGGTCAGCCGTTTGCCCCCTTTGCGCCCGGTGGAGCCGCCGAGCTCGAAGCGGTGCCCCTGGCTGCCGGTGGCATCAGGCTGACGGTCGAGGCGCAGCAGGTCGGCCACGAACTCCTCCTGCGGGTAGTCCGCGGCCGCCGCGGGCAGCACGGTCAGGTCGTCGTGCAACTCGGCCAAGGGCACCAGCGGCCCCTGGCCGGGCCGGTTCGGACGCCAGGCCGGGTCCTCGGCGCGCGCCTTGCTCTCATACAATCGGAACAGGCGGTCAAGGAACTGCCGGGCGTTAAACCGCTCCGGGCGCTGCTGCATGGCCTTGAGTTGGGCGGCGAGGAAGCTTGGCCGGATGCGCCGCTCCAGCCGACGGCCCACGCGCACGCCTTGCGCCCGCGCATCGAGCCGCAGCGCCACGGGATAAGCGGTTACCCGCCCGTCCCGCCGCACCAGCACCACCCCGGCGGCCTTCGCAGCAGCAGCCAGCTCGTCGAGCCAGGCACCGCTGGCGAAGGCTTCCGCCACGTCGTAGCCGAGCGCCGCGGCGGCATCGGCGAGAGGCTTGCCAATGCGTGCAGCGTCTTCCTCGGCGGCAGCGATCGCGGCGGGCAGGCTGGCGAGAGTGCCTTCGCTCGCGGCGCGGCGCAGCCGGCGGGTGGCCTTGAGCAAGGCAGCCGCCCGTCGTTCCGCGTCGCTCAGGTATGTGTCGAGCGCTGCGAGGGTGTCTTCCAAGCCGCGTGCGAGCGGACGAGCGTCGGTGGGCTCAGCATCCATGGGCAGCAGTCTAGGAAACCGGACCAAAACCGGCAAGCAGGCTGCTCGGGCGATGGTTTGGAGTGTATGTGGAACACCAGCCATCTCTGCAAACGGCCGTCTGCAAGTGCATGGATGATCTTGCCCGCGATCACCTCGAAGCGGCGTCCCTCGGGTCCGGTCCCGGTGGCGGATTTAGCCGCTATCCAGCCCGACCACCAGACCCGATGCCGGCACCGCAGGCTGGCTCGTGGCCTCGGCGGTGTGCGCCTGCACGACCGCCACGCCGACTCGCAACGTCCGGTTGCGCACCACGCTGGCGTGCTGTGGACCGCTGACCGGCAGCAGCTCGGACAAGAAGGCTACGGCTTTGCCGAACGGTATTAGAGCGGCATACCGGGCCGTGACGTAGGCCAGCTCGGAGGCGACGCCGTCGCTGCCGAAGTCGAGTGCGGCGACGCTCTTCGCCTCGTTCGCACTCTAGCACGGGCAGACCAGCCATCACCGGACCTGGGCCGGCACGTCGCCGAATAGGAAGCGGAACGTCGCCCCGTAGTGGCCCTTGGCGCGAGCCGGCGTTCGCACGCCTCGCAAGCTGGCGGCGATGCACTCAGGGCCGGCATCTGCGCCGGCACGATCGCAGTCTGCAACGCCGCCGTGACCTGCTTCGCCTCGTTCAACCGCAGCCCGAGCTTAGCCAAGCCGATCTACTCATCGCGCTCGATGCAGGCGAGCTCGGTCTCGGTGACCACGTCAGAGGGCCGCTCCGCCACCAGCTTCACCTGCCACCTCAGTTTCGTCACCGGCTCAGCCTCATCCTGTGAACCCAGAACCTAACCCGACTGCGTCAGCCTACCACTACATTGCATGCTCCCGCCGCCCCATCGATGACGTCGGCGAAACACGTCGAAAGATCTCTCGTAGGCGGGAATAACCTAGCCTGGCATCTCGGTAGCATGCATCAGTCATCGTGCACGCCGTTGTGGCAGGCTTCATCTGGTTAGCTGGCATCTTGGTATGTGTCCTAAATGCCGAGTCGGGCTAGTAACTTCAGCTCTCGGGTTCAAAGTCTCTTGCAGGTGAGCGGCAGGACTTGTCCACAGGAGACTGGCATGTTGGTATAAAATCCTGGCATGTTGGTAAAATCGCCAGAGTGCTCCCGAAACTTATACGCTTTACAATCAACAACTTGTGCCGACTATCCACTGGCATCTTGGTAGACAAACTATAAGATATTAAGAATCAAATACCTTGCAATGCTACCAACATGCCAGCCTTCCCATGTGGATAACGAATGAGGTATCGTTGGCACAATAGAGGGGTCTGCGGTGATGGGTGAAATCCATAGGCTGCTTGATGAGAAAGGACGTGCCGGCCTCCTCGCTGACCCGTTTCTGACATTCGATCGAGCCGTTGTTGAAGCAGCGTCAAGCTACCTAGCCTGCGAAGACAGTGAGGTCGGCTACCTCTATAGTGGCTGGGCACAGTCCGCACTCCCCCACAAGCGATTGGCCGACGATGCGTCTTGGCAGGTGCGCACTGACCACGTCTCACTCCTTGTGGAGCCGGGCAAACGACACACTCTGACCGGTGATCCAACTCCAGTGGGTGTGCCATATGGTTCGCGGGCCCGGCTAATCATTCTGTATCTTCAATCCGAGGCGATGCGCACGAACAGCAGGGAAATTGAGCTCGGCCGCTCGTTACATGCATGGCTTCGGAAACTCGAAATTCCGATCGGAGGGTCCTCGATGGCAGCAGTGCGGGATCAAGCCGAACGTATCTCACGGTGTCGAATGAGCTTTCAGATCAAACAAGGAAATCGGACTGGATTGATAAATCAAAACATACTTGATACGGCGATGTTCGTTGATGTTGAAGGCGACGGCCTTCAAGGAGCTCTATTTGTCGAGACTGCCAGGTTGTCCGAGATGTTTTTTGAACAACTAAAACGGCATCCTGTGCCGATCGAGGAAGCTGCAATAAAGTCTATCTCAAACAATTCGCAAGCCATAGACATCTACTGCTGGCTTGCCTACCGGCTACATGTATTGTCGGGACCCACCATGGTGTCTTGGAAAGCTTTGATGGCGCAGTTTGGGACTGGGGTCTCGGCGCCGTTTAAATTCAGACAGCAGTTCCGGACGACCCTTGATCTCGCACAGGCTGTCTATCCAGAAGCAAAAGTAGACGTGCTCCCGAAAGGGCTCATGCTTCACCCCTCCCCCGCCCCGGTTTCGCCGAAGTTGATCTCTATGGCCCCGCGTCGTCGGGGAAGCGACGGCGTTGGATGATCCCCTTGGGCATACCCAGATGCCAGTCGGCTATTCAGCTCATTACCTGGTAACAAGCCAGAAGTACCAAGATGCCAGCCCTTACTCATGCCCCCTCATTTCGCTTCAATGACGAAGGCAGTGGGCATCGCACGCCGATTCGGGCTGGCTTGCCTGACTGATCGGCAATAAGAAGAGACTGAGCGACCTTGCAAGCTGAGCCGGGATGCGGTTCCAGGCCCTGTGATCCAATGCACGGGGTTGGACAATGCCGAAGAACTACGCTGTCGTTCGACGGCGTCCACCAGTTCCTGTGAACGCTATTTGCGGACGACCTGCATGCCAAGCGCGTGCTTTCGCTGGCAGGCGCCCCCCTTGGAGCGATATAGTCTGCCTCGCTCGCGCGGCACGGCCACGCTGGGAGACCGGCGCAACGCCTACGAGGATCAGATGCTGATGCGCTTGGCCCAGGTGCTGCCCGCCGCGGTCCGCGTGCGCATCGTGGCCGACCGCGGCTTCGGCGATCAGAAGCTGTATCGGATGCTGACTGACGAGCTGAAGTTCGACTTCGTCATCCGGTTCCGAGGCAACACCAAGGTGGCCGCCGCCAATGGCGAGGCGCGGCCGGCGGCCGAATAGGTCGGGGCGGGCAGACACGCGCACGTGCTGCGCGGCGCCACGGTCACCGCCGCCGGCTGTCCAGTCGCCACCGTGGTATGCGTGCAGGCTCAGGACATGAAGCAGCCCTGGTATTTGGCCGTCAGCGCCACCCAGGAGACCACCCGGGCGTTGGTCAACCTTTACGACAGACGCTGCAGCATCGAGGGCGCGTTCCGCGACACCAAGGACCTGCGCTTCGGCATGGGCATGGGCGCGATGCACGTCAGCACCCCTGACCGGCGCG
>CALMVT010000376.1:0-13486 GCA_937873175.1 uncultured Acetobacteraceae bacterium
CGGCTGCCGTGCTGCACTAACATTTCACCCGGACCACTCAATGCGGGCTTGTCACCTGCGCCGCCGTGGCGAACGTCGTCTGGCTTATCCCGTAGCCTTGGGCGACGCGCCAGGAAAGGCGCTGAAACCGTTCGGTCGCTATCTTTTGCGCTCGTGCGAGATCGGCAGTCTTCGTGCTCTTGCGCTCAGTGCCTTGCGGCAAAATGATCGCATAATGCCAGTTGTCCTTGGCGCTGTCCGGTCGCTTGTATAACACGAGCTTGCCATCGAACAATTTTATGCGATTTGAAGTATACGTTGAGCTTAATGCGCCTTCTTGTTGGTTGACCCTAGTTCCTGGGAACTGTAAAAGATTATCCATTCGCCTCTCTACGTGCCAAATACGTGTTTATGATTATACAAACACCGTATGCACATAGCGATTTTATTCTGCCCAACTCAGAATGTGCCGTTTGTCTTGGAGAGCTATCTCTGTAGACGTTCAATAAAAACAATTATTTAATGTATGGAATGATACGCTATCATTACGTGGTGGATGGCGGCTGGGTGTGAGCCGGGCCTTTTCATCCTCGCCGACCTGTTGCTAACATGCATCAGAGGGGCGGAGACCCCGGAAACGTTCGCGGAGATCCTTGATGAACCGTCGCCAGTTCAATGCCAACCTCGCCGGGGCGGGGCTTGCCGCGGCTGCCCTGGCCGCCGGGGTGCGCCCGGCGTCGGCGCAGCAGAAGAAGCTGCTCGCCTTTGTCGTCAACGTGTCCGCGGACTTCTGGACCATCGCCCGCCGGGGCATCGAGAAGGCGAACAAGGAGCATCCCGAATACGAGATGCAGATGATCATCCCCGCCCAGGCCAGCGCCGCCGACCAGCGCCGCATCCTGGACGAGCTGATCGCGCGGCAGGCGGCCGGCATCGCCATTTCCGCCATCAACCCGGCCAGCTCCACGGACGCGCTGAACCGCGCGGCGTCGCAGGCGGTGCTGTTCACCACGGACAGCGACGCGCCGGCCAGCAACCGCCTGGTCTACATCGGAACCGACAACGTCGATGCCGGCCGGGTCGCGGGCGCGCAGATGAAGAAGGCGCTGCCCAAGGGCGGAAAGGCTATGCTGTTCGTCGGCACCATGGACGCGGACAACGCCCGCGAGCGGGTGCAGGGCATCCGCGAGGCGCTGCAGGGCGGCAACATCGAGATCATCGACGTCCGCACCGACGACAGCGACTTCGCCCGCGCCAAGCGCAACGCGGAGGACACGCTGTCCCGCTACGCCGACCTCGGCCTGATGGTGGGGCTGTGGGCCTACAACACGCCGCAGATCTACCAGGCGGTGAAGCAGGCCGGGCGCGAGAAGACCGTGCAGGTCGTGGGCTTCGACGAGGACGCGCTGACCCTGCGCGGCGTGGCGGACGGGACCGTGCACTCCACGGTGGTGCAGCAGCCGTTCGAGTTCGGCTACCAGTCCATGAAGGGCATGGTCCGCTACCTCGGCGGCGACAAGGCGTGGATCCCCGCCAACAAACAGATCATCGTGCCGACCCGCGTGATCGACAGCGCCAATGTCGCCGAGTTCCAGGGCTTCATGAAGCAGATCCTGCGCCCGAGCTGATTGGGTGGCCGCACCGCTTCTCGAACTCGACGGCATCAGCAAGAGCTACCCGGGCGTCAAGGCGCTGGACGGCGTTTCGCTCCGGCTCGGCCGGGGCGAGGTGCTTGGGCTGATCGGCGAGAACGGCGCCGGCAAGAGCACGCTGATGCGCGTGCTGGGCGGCGTGGTGCGTCCGGACGCCGGGCGCATCGGCCTGGGCGGGCGCGACCGCGCGCATCTCACGGTGGCGGAAGCGCAGGCGGAGGGCGTGGCCTTTGTGCACCAGGAGCTGTCGATGTTCGACAACCTGGACGCCGCCGCGAACGTGCTGATCGGGCGGGAAAGCCTGCAGGCCGGGCCGTTGCGGCTGGTGGACCGCCGCGCCTGCCGGGCGCGGGTGGCGCCGCTGCTGCAGCGGCTGGGTGCGGATTTCGGGCCGGATGCCCCGGTGTCCCGGCTGTCCATCGCGCAGCGGCAGTTGGTGGAGATCGCCCGCGCGCTTTCGGTGGATGCCCGCATTATCATCCTGGACGAGCCGACCAGCAGCCTCACCCTGTCCGAGACCGACCGGCTGCTGGCCATCGTCGCGTCCCTGCGCAACGCGGGCACGGGGGTCATCTACATCACGCACCGGCTGGGCGAGGTGGTGGCCTGCGCCGACCGGGTGCTGTGCCTGCGCGACGGGCAGGTGGCTGGGGAGCTGCCGCGGGAAGGCATCGAGCACGCCGCCATGACCCGGCTGATGATCGGGCGCGATCTGCAGGCCCTGTACAGCCCGCCCGCCGCGGCGCCGGGCGACGGCGGGCTGCAGGTGCAGGAGCTTGTCACGTCGGCGTTCCCGGACCGCAGCGCCAGCCTGCACGCGCGGCCCGGCGAAATCCTGGGCCTTGCCGGGCTGGTCGGCTCCGGCCGCACCTCCCTAGCCCGCGCGATGTTCGGCATCGAGCCGGCGGTTGGCGGCACCATCCTTCTGGACGGCAAGCCCGTGCAGATCGGCTCGGCGCGGGATGCCATCGCGCGGGGGCTATACTTGGTGCCGGAGGACCGCAAGCTGTCCGGCCTCGTGCTCGACATGTCCATTGCGCAGAACGTGACGTTGCCGGCGCTCGCCGGGCATTCACGGATGGGGCTGATCAACCCGGCGTCCGAGATGCGGGCCGGGGAAGCGCAGCGGGCGGCGCTGCGGATCAAGGCGCCCCATGCCTCCGTGCACGCCGTCACCCTGTCGGGCGGCAACCAGCAGAAGGTGGTGCTGGGGCGGTGGCTGTCGCTGAAACCCCGCGCCATCGTGTTCGACGAGCCGACCCGGGGCGTCGATGTCGGCGCCAAGGGGGAGATCTACGCGCTGATGCGCGGCCTGGCCGACCGCGGCGTCGCGGTCTTAATGATCAGCAGCGACATGGAGGAAGTCATCGGCGTGAGCGACCGGGTGGCGGTGATGCACGAGGGCCGGGTGGCCGGCATTCTCGGGCGCGAGGACCTCAGCGAAGCATCGGTGCTGCGCTTGGCCATCGGCGCGCAGGCTTAGGGATGGGCAAGAAGGAGCTTGGCCTGTTGGTGCTGGTGCTGGTGATCGGCGCGATCACGACGGCGCTCAACCCGCGCTTCCTGTCGGCGGTGAACCTGCTGAACATGGCCAACCTCATCGGGCTGTTCGGGGTATTCAGCATCGGGCAAGGCCTGGTCATCATCACCGGCGGCATTGACCTTGCGGTCGGGTCGATTTTCGCGTTGCTGGGCGTCGTGTTCATCGACTTGCTGGCAAACCACGACGTAGCATGGCCGCTGGCGCTGCTGTTCGTGCTGGTGGGCGGCCTGCTGATCGGGGCGCTGCATGGCTTGCTGGTGACGCGGGCCAAGCTGCAGCCCTTTGTCGTGACGCTCTGCGGCCTGCTGATCTACCGGGGTGCCGCGCGCTACTACACCGGCGATGCGACCATCGGCTTCGGCTATGCAGAGGGATTGGAAAGCCTGACCTGGCTCGCCTCCGGGCGCAGCTTCGGGGTGCCGAACCCGTTCCTGATCCTGGTTGTGGTGTCGGCGGTGATGGCGGTGGTGCTGCACCGCTCGGTGTTCGGGCGCTACCTGTTCGCCGTGGGGCGGAACGAGGAGGCGGCGCGTTATTCCGGCATCCGCACCGGGCTGGTGGTGGCCGGGGCCTACATCGTGAGCGGCGGGCTGGCCGGGCTGTCCACGGTGCTGCTGGTGTTCTACACTAACTCGGTGTCCCCCTCGGCATTCGGCAGCTTCTACGAGCTGTATGCCATCGCCGCCGCGGTGCTGGGCGGCTGCTCGTTGCGCGGCGGGGAGGGCAGCATCCTGGGCATCGTGCTCGGCACCGTGCTGCTGCAGATCCTGCAGAACCTGGTCAACATCCTGGGCATCCCGTCCTCGCTGAACTTCGCGGTGATGGGCGGCGTGATCCTGCTCGGGGCGCTGGCGGACCAGGAGCTGGCGCGGCGGGCCAAGGTGGGCGTGGTGGCCCGGGCCTGACCCGGCGCCGCTCCCACCGAATTGTTCATTGCACGTCCCCGCTTCCGCGGGGCAAGCTGAGGCAACAGCGGCGGCAGCATGACCGCCGAGGCATTTGGGGAGAACAACGCCATGGATAACCACGCGATCCCGCCGACGAGCCGGCGCGCCTTGCTGCTCGCGGCAATGGCCACCGGGGCCGGCGCGTCCATGCTGGGCGCGATGGGACCGGCGCTCGCGGCCGAGATGGGCCGGTCGGAGAAGCCTTTGAAGGCCGCGTTCTCCAATGCCGGGCTGCAGGCGACCTGGTGCGCCCAGGGCAAGGCCGCGGCCGAGTACTGGGGCAAGCTGTTCAACGTCGATGTGACTTGGTTCGACGGCGAGCTGAATGCGACCCGGCAGCGCGGCGCCATCGACAACATGGCTTCGCAGAAGTGGGATTTCGTCGCCATCCAGGCGTTCGGCATCGGAACCCTGGCCGCCCCGGTGCGCAAGATGATCGACGCCGGCGTGCCGGTGATCGACATGGACACGCTGATCGCGCCGCTCGATCAGGTGGATGTCCATTCCTTCCTGGCGCCAGACAACGAGTTCATGGGCGCGTCCGTCACCCAGGCGCTGATGGAGGCGATCGGCGGCGAGGGCACCGTCATCATGACCCAAGGCGCGTTGGGTCACACCGGGGCGCAGGGCCGCGCCCGCGGGTTCGAGACGGTGATGAAGCGCTTCCCCAAGGTGGAGGTGCTCGACACCACGCCGGGCGACTGGGACGTGACCAAGGTGGCGCGCATCTGGGACACCCACCTCACCAAGTATCCCAAGATCAGCGCGGCCTACTTCCACAACGACGACATGGCGCTGGCCGCCTACAACGTCATGAAGTCGCGCGGGCGGACCGACATCAAGGTCGGCGGCTGCGACGCCATGCCGCCCGCCTTGGCCGCGGTGGCGGACGGGCGGATGCTGGCCACCGTGCGCAACCCGTCCTGCCGCATCCACGGCGGGGCGATTATCGCGGGCGTCGCGGCCGTGGTGGCGGGGGAAAAGACCGGGGGAGAGGCCGGCATCCCCAAGAGCGTGATCACCGATGGCCCTGTCGTCACCAAGGCGAACGCGCCGGGCATGGCCTGGATGGAAAAGCACTTCCTGATCTGATACGGACGGCTCCGTTGAGTGGCCGTCATCCGCCGATGGGTGAAACCCATCGGCAACCGCACACGGGTCGATCAATGGTGCCGCCCGTATGAGAACATCCTTGGCCGGCGAACCCCTGCTGGAGCTTTCCGGCATTGCCAAGCGCTTCGCCGGCGTCCTCGCGCTCAGCGGCGTCGATTTTACTCTGCGCGCCGGCGAGGTGCACGGCCTCGTCGGCGAGAACGGCGCGGGCAAGAGCACGCTGATGAAGATCATCGCCGGCGTGCATGCGGAGTATGAGGGGGAGATGCGGCTGGACGGCCGCCCGGTCCGCTTCCGCAACGCCCGCGACGCCCGGGATGCCGGCATCGGCATGGTGCACCAGGAGCTTTCCACCGTGCCGGAGCTGTCGGTTGCGGAGAACGTGCTGCTGGGCGCGCAGCCGACGCGGATGGGTGTCGTGTCCTGGCGGCGGATGCGGGCGCAGGCGCGGCGGCAGCTTGACGCCTTCGGCATCGACGTGGACCCGCGTGCCCCGGTCGGCTCCCTGCCGCTCGGCTTGCAGCAGATGGTGGAACTGGCGCGCGTGCTGCTGTCCGGCGCGCGCATCATCATCCTGGACGAGCCGACCTCGGCCCTGTCGCCGCCGGAAGTGGAGCGGCTGTTCGCCCTCTTGGCCCGGCTGCGCGAAACCGGGCGGAGTACCGTGTTCATCTCGCACTTCCTGGACGACGTGCTGCGCGTATCGGACGAGGTCACGGTTTTTCGAAATGGCCGCCGGGTGGAGGGGGCGCGGGCGGACGCGGTGGACAAGGCGTGGCTGATTGAGCGCATGGTGGGTGCGGGGCACGAACGCCTGGGCGAAAGCCACGCGGGCGAGATGCGGCTTGCGGACCGCCCGACGGCGCCCGTGGTGATGGCAGCGGAGCGGCTTTCGGTGCCGGGCCTGTTCGAGGACGTGTCGCTTTCAGTTTATGCCGGGGAAGTGCTGGGCATCTACGGCTTCATGGGGTCGGGCCAGCTTGAACTGGCGCGGGCGCTGGCGGGCAAGCTGCCGCTGGACGGCGGGGCCGTGCGGGTGGACGGGCAGGCGGCACGGCTCCGAGGCGGCACGCCGGCGGCCAAGCGGGCCGGCATCGCCTTTGTCCCCGAAAGCCGCCGCGCCATGCTGTTCGCGCAGGAGCCGGTGTATCGCAACATCAGCATCGCCATCCTGGAGCGAATCGGCCGCGTCCTGCTGCGCCCCCGGGCCGAGCGGCGCATCGCGGAGGGTCATGTGCAGTCTCTCGGCATCCGCCCGGCGGGGGTGGACCGCCCGGTGGGCCAACTGTCTGGCGGCAACCAGCAGAAGGTGGCGCTGGCCCGCTGGCTTACCCACTTGCCGCGCGTTCTGCTGCTGAGCGAGCCGACGCGGGGCATGGACGTGGGCGCCAAGGACGACGTGGTGCGGATCGTGCGCGGCCTGCGCGACGCGGGCATCGGCGTCGTCGTGGTGTCGTCCGAGCCGGAAACCGTGCTGTCCCTGGCCGACCGCATCCTGGTGATGCGGCGCGGCGCCATCGCCCGGGAGTTCGTGGGCGAGCCGGTCAGCAAGGACCGCCTGCTCGCCGCCGCATGAATGAGGACCTGATGACCGCATCCATCGCCGCCCCGACGCGCATTTCCCCTTGGGTCCGCCTGCGCGGGCAACTCCGCAACCTGGCGCCGCTGGTCACGCTTGTGGCGCTGATCGCGCTGTTCAGCGCTACCAGCCCGTCGTTCGCGACCTTGTCCAACCTCAGCAACGTGCTGCAGCAAGTCTCGATCACCGCAATCATCGCGGTTGGGCTGACCTTCGTGATCCTGTGCGCCGAGATCGACCTGAGCGTGGCCAGCGTCGCCAACGCAACCGGCATCCTGGTCGCCTTTCTCACCGTGCAGGACGCCAGCGTGAACATCCCCAACCTGCCGCTGCCGGGTTGGCTGGCGATCATGGGCGGGTTGGCCGGGTGCCTAGCGCTTGGGGCCGTGACCGCGTTCGGCGTGACCCGCATCGGCATCCCGTCCTTCATCATGACCCTGGCGATGCTGCAGATCGGCAACGGCATCTGCGCGCTGCTGGTGCGCGGGCAGATCGCCTACAGCGTGCCGCCGGTGCTGCTGACGCTCGGCAGCGGCTCGATCGGCCCGGTGCCGTGGATCGTGGTGGTGGCCGGGCTGACGCTGCTGGTCGGGCATCTCGTGCTGACCTACACGCGGTTCGGGCGCTACATCTACATGGTCGGCGGCAACCGGGAGGCGGCGGAGCACTCGGGCGTCGGGGTCAAGGCCGTGGTGGGCGCGGCGCTGCTGATCTCCGCGCTGTGCTCCGGTGCCGCGGGGATGCTGGGGGTCGCGTATTTCGGCAGCGCGCAGCAGAACCAGTTCGACAACTACCTGCTCGACGCCATCTCCGCCGTGGTGGTGGGTGGCACCAGCCTGTTCGGCGGGCAGGGAGGCATCGGCAACACGATCGTGGGCCTGCTGGTGCTGGGCGTGCTGAACAACGGGCTGGACCACGTGCGGATGGACAGCTTCCTGAAGATCCTGATCCGCGGGTTGGTGCTGTTGCTGGCGCTGGTGGTGAATGTTTATGCGCAGCGGCTGCGGGCGAAGTACCGGAGCGCCGGGGGGTAGCCGCGCGTCACAGGTAAGCGGCCCCGGCTTCCTGCGCGAAGCGCACGGGATCGCCCTCCCACACGATGCGGGCGTGTTCCAGCACATACACCCGGTCGGCGTGGGGCAGGGCGAAGGTGACGTTCTGCTCGCCCAGCAGCACCGTAATCGGCGTCGTGGTCCGCAACGTTTCCAGCGCGCGGCTGAGTTGTTCCAGGATCACCGGGGCGAGGCCCAGCGTCGGCTCGTCGAGGATCAAGAGGCGCGGCTGCATCATCAGCGCGCGGGCAATCGCCAGCATCTGCTGCTCGCCGCCGGACAGGGTGGCCGCATGCTGGGCCTGGCGGGATTTCAGGATCGGGAACAGCTCGAACATCCAGCCGAGCAGCCGGGCGCGCTCCCCCTTGGTCAGATGGGAGCCGCCGAGGTCCAGGTTTTCCCGCACGCTCATGGCGCCGAACAGCTCGCGGCTTTCCGGGCATTGCACGATGCCGCCGCGAGCAATGGCGGCGGCACTCCGCCCGGCCAGCGGCTGGCCTTCCCAGGCGATGCGCCCGGCATAGGGCACAAGGCCGGAGATGGCGTTGAACAGCGTGGTCTTGCCGGCGCCGTTCAGCCCGACGACCGAGACGAACTCACCCTCCCGCACCCGGAGCGACACCCCCTCCAGCGCCTGCGCCTTACCGTACAGGACATCGACGCCCTCGACCGCGAGCAGCGGCGGCCCGGATTTCGCCGCGAGCGCCGGGCGCGACGCGGTTTCGATGGCGCCGCCCAGATAAACCCGGCGCACCTGCGGGTCCCGCATCACCTGCTCGGCCGTGCCCTCGGCAATGGGTTCGCCCAGGTACATCGCCAGCACGCGGTCCACCAGGGCGGCCACGCCCTTCACGTTATGATCCACCAGCAGCACCGCGCGCCCCTCCGCCCGGAACCCCGCGATCAGGTCGGAGAACGCGCCGACCTCCCCCGAGGTCAGCCCGGCGAACGGCTCATCGACCAGCACCACCTTGGGGTCCCGCCCGATGGCCTTGGCGAGTTCCAGCCGCCGCAGGTCGGCAAACGGCAGCGTGCCGGGCCGGCGGTCCAGCACCGCACCCAGGCCGACACGCCGGGCGATGGCGCGCGCCCGTTCCTCCACGTCCGAGTCGGCGAACAGCCGCAGCAGGGCGTCCGGCAGCAAAGCGAGCTTGATATTCTCCAGCACCGTTTGCCGGTGCAGCGGGCGGGAATGCTGGAACACGAGGCCGACGCCCTGCCGGGCGACCCGGTGGCTGGGCCAGCCGGCCACGTCCACGCCGCCGATCCGCACGGACCCGGCATCCGGGCGCTCGATCCCCATGATGAGCTTCATCACCGTGGACTTGCCGGAGCCGTTCGGGCCGATCAGCCCGAGGATCTCGCCCGGCGCGATGTCGAACGCCATGCCGCCCACCGCGACCAACCCGCCGAACCGCTTGACCAGGCCCGAAACCTGAAGCAACGCTTTCATGACCGCTGCCGCATCAAGACGCCGAGCAGGCCGGACGGCATCAGCAGGATGGCGAGCAGGGCGACCGCTGAGACGATAAAGGTGCTGAGCTGGCCGAGCGGGCGCAGCACCTCGCCCGCCACGATCAGAACGGCCGCGCCGACCGCGGCGCCAAGGATAGTGCGGCGCCCGCCCAGCACGGCGGCGATGATGACCTGCACGCCCACCGCAATGTCGATCACGGTGCCGGGCGAGGCGGTGCCGAGATAGAACACCAGCATCGCCCCGGCCAACCCGCTGAACAGCGCGCTCACGCAGAAGGCGGCGAGCTTGTGCTTGGCGACGTTGAAGCCGAGCGCCTGCGCTTCCACCGGGTCCTGCCCGCAGGCCTGCAGGATCAGCCCCAGGGCGGAGCGCGATAAACCAAACAGGACCAGGCCGCTAATCGCCATGAAGCCGAGGGCGATGTAGTAGTTGGTGATGTCGCTGATGGACAGCACATCGGGGATGGTGAGGCCAATCTCGCCGCCGCTATACTTGGCGAACACCGTCACCATTTGCTGCAGCAGCAAGACGGCGACCAGCGTGGTCAGCCCGAAGTACGGCCCGCTCAGCCGCAGCGCCGGCACCGCCAGCAGCAGCCCGCCGGCGACGGCCAACGCCGCGCCGAACAGCACGCAGACCGGGATCGGCAGCCCGGTCTCGCTGTTCAGGATGCCGGCCCCGTAGGCGCCGAGACCGACGAGGAAGGTGGGGCCGAAATTGACCTCGCCTGCAAAGCCAAATAGCAGGTCCCAGGCCATGGCGAACACGCCGAAATAGTAGGCCAGCGTGAGCAGCCCCAGCACGTAGCCGGACACGCCGAGCGGCAGCACGGCGGCGACCGCCAGCACCAGCACGGCGGCCCAGAACAGCCGCGAGCGTAGCAGGCCGCGCATCAGCGCCGTCCCAACAGGCCCTGTGGCCGCAAGTACACCACGACCACCAGCAGCAGCAGCGACGGGACCGTGCGCAGCGAGGGGGAGATCAGGTAAGCGGTGATGGTTTCCAGGTAGCCGACCGCGTAGGCTGCCAGCAGCGACCCGGCCACGCTGCCCAGGCCGCCCAGCACGACGATGGAAAAGGCGGAAGCGGTCAGCGTGCCTGCGTTCTCCGACGACACGCCGAGGAACGCGCCCAGCAGCACCCCCGCCGTGCCCGCCAGCACGCCGTAGATCGCCCACACCAATAGGTAGATGCGCTGCAGCTCGAACCCGAGCAGCGTCAAGCCGCGCGGGTTGATGGACGCTGCAAGCAGCGCCTTGCCGGCCCGGGTGCGGTTGACCAGCAGCCACAGCAACCCGATGGCGGTCCAGCACAGCACGGCGGTCAGGATCTCGTTGGTCGGCGTCCGCACCCCGCCCAGCACCGTGACGCCGGCGATCAGCGGGCGCACCGTATGCGGGCTGGTGGTGGTGAAGTAGGCGACCGCCTCCTGGATCATGATGCCCCAAAGCAGCGTGCCGGTGAGGACGAAGATTTCCTTTTCCTCGGAGGGGATCGCCGGGGATCGCTGGATCGGCCGCACCACCAGGAGAAAGGTCGCGAACGCCATGGCCATGCCGGCCAGCAGCCCGGCGGCGGCGCCCCCATACGCGCCCACCTGGTCCGCCAGCAGCCACGCTACCACCGCCGAAACCAGCAAAATGCCGCCATGCGCCAGGTTCAGCACGCCGGACACGCCGAACAGCAGGGTGAAGCCGATGGCGCCCAAGCCGTACAGCGCGCTGATCGCGAAGCCGTCGATCAGGATCTGGAGGCCGAGCATCCCGCGGCGCCGGCTAGTTCGCCACCTTCACAAAGCTGGGGAAGCGCAGCGTGCCGGTTGCCACGGCGGGCGGCCAGACCGCCACCTGCTTGCCGTCCTGCCATTGCACGACCAGGCCGCTTACATAATCCGTGCCGTACTTGATGGCGTGGGTGAACGGCGCGTCCTTGCCGAAGAACTGGAGGCGGCCCACCGTGCCCTGGTAGTCCGTCGCTTCCAGCGCCGCCACCATCTTGTCGGGATCGGTGCCGCCGGCCCGGCGCACGGCGTCGGCGATGAGGAACACGTCGTCATAGGCGCCATAGCCGGAATAGGCTGGGGTGACGCCATACTTCTTGATGTAGGCCGCGGCGAAGGGCATCGTCTTGGGCGTGGAAGCGACGGTGTCCACCGCGACCAACTGCAGCACCACGCCCTCCGTCGCGCCGTTGGTGTCCTTCCAGAACGTGCTGGACGTGGCTTGCGAGGAGATGCCGAACATCGGAATCGGCACCTGCTGGTTGGCCCATTGCACCGTGGGCTGCACGCCGACATGGCTGATGCCGGTCACGATCACGTCAGGCTTCTTGCCCTCGATGCCGTTGTAGATCGGCGTGAAGTCCGTGGTGTCCGGCGCCACGCGGATGTGATCCAGCACTTGCAGGCCCACCTTGGGCAGGCAGGCCATGTAGCCGGCGTCGAGCGGCGTGGTCCAGGCGGCGTCCTCGCTCATAATCACCGCGGTCTTCATCTTGAGCTTGCTGTCGGTCAGCAGGTCCTTGGCCGCATCGCACACCGATTGCGCCAGGAAGGCGGACGGCAGGTAGCCGTGGAAGAAATACTTCAGGTGGTCGTAATCGCCGTGGATGCGCTTGGCGATCTCGTCGCTTGCGGCGCCCGGCGTGATGGTGGGGATCTTCAACCGCCCGGCCCAGGGTTCCAGCGCCAGCGCCACCTCGCTGGTGTAGGTGGCGATCACCGCGTGCACCTTGTCCTGGTTTGCCGCGCGCTGGAAGGCGCGCACCGCGTCCACGGCGGAGTTGTGGTCGTCATAGGCGACGATCTCGATCATGCGCCCGTCCACCCCGCCATGGGCGTTGATCTCCTCCGCGGCGACGGCGGCGGCGTTCGGGATGGCGATGCCGCTGATGGCGGAGTTCTCGGCGATCACGCCGATGCGGATTGGGTCGGCGGCGGACGCGACGCTGGGCAAGCCGAACGCGAAGGCCAGGGCGGGCAGCAGGCGGCGCATCGGCATGGGGCGTTTTCTCCTTGGGGTTCGGCGCATTCCGCCGTTGCATGGAGGTTAATACGACGCCGTGCCGGAGTAAACGAGCTGGCTGCCGACCGGGGACGCCCTAGCCCGGGCAGCGCTGGCTGCCGGCACGGAACCGGCTATCGTGCCGTTGCAGGCGGTTGAAGGGGCTTGGGATGGAGGATTTGGAGAGTGAAGCCGGGTTGCCCCGGGTGGTGCCGATGCAGGGCTGCTCCAACCTGCGGGACCTCGGCGGCTACCGCGCGGTGGACGGGCGCCGGGTGCGGACGGGCCGGGTGTTCCGCAGCGCGTCGCTGGCGCACCTGACGGAAGCGGACCTGGACCGGTTCGGCACGCTCGGCATCCGCACCGTCTGCGACCTGCGCGGCATGCGCGAAGTCGGGCGCGCCCCATCCCGCTTGCCCGGCGCCGACGCGCCGGACGTGGTGCCGCTGCCGATCGAGCCGCTGGTCGGCGCTTCGCTCCGCGACCTGCTCCGACGGGAGGAGGCGACAGGGGAAGACACCTATGCCCTGCTGCAGGCCGCGTATGCCGCCTATGCTAGCGAGCATCTGCCGCGCTACCGCGCGCTGTTCACGCTGCTGGGGGAGGATGGGCGGCTGCCGTTGCTGTTCCACTGCTCGGCCGGCAAGGACCGGACCGGCTTCGGCGCGGCCCTGCTGCTGACCGCGCTCGGGGTGCCGCGGGAGGCGGTGATGGCCGATTACCTCGCGACCAACCGGATCTGGCGGCGCGAGCACGCGCTGCCGCCCGAAACGCCGGACGCGGTGCGCGATACCTTGCTGACCGCGCACCGCCCGCTGCTGGACGACGCATTGGCCCAGGCGGTGGAAAGCCACGGGTCCCTGGAGCGGCTGCTTGAGGACGGGCTAGGCCTTGACCCCGCCCGGCTGCGGGCGCTGCGCGATGCTATGCTGGAATAGCCCGCCGCGCGGCTACCGCCGGTTGACGCTGTTCAGCGCTTCCACGGTGTCGCCGCGGAGCACGGCCTTGCCGTCAACCATCGACAGCGCACTGGCGGGCACCCGGGCCTCGTGGCTGCCGGGCTGGAAGTAGGAACCGACCATGAGGACCGCGGTTCGGCCGCCGTCCTCAAGCTTGCGGACGCTGCCGATTCGATTGCCCTT
>CALMVT010000376.1:13586-14867 GCA_937873175.1 uncultured Acetobacteraceae bacterium
CGGCGGCCGAGTTAGCAGCCGGCTGCGCCAAGGCCACGCCGCCGAGCGTAAAGACGAGCGAGGCGGCGAGGCTCAGAATGCGTGTATTCATCGTCCTGCCTTTCTGGTTGAGGCGCCCGGGCGGCCATGGCCCGGGACGCATCACTATGTGTCGGGCGCGGCGGCGATCAGTTGCCGGGCGCGCGCCGTGCCGCCGCGGCAAAGGCCGCGGACCGCTGGGCATGGGCCACCATCCAGTTGTGGACCCGGGTTGCCTGCGCGTAGGCGACCGTGCCCTCCTCGAAGCGGGTCGGGAGGGAGTTGGCGGTCTGCACCGCGCCCTGGCTGCCGTTGGTCGGCAGCACGTCGCCGGCAAGGCTCGGCAGGTCAGAGCCGACCCGGCCGGAAACGTTCGGGTAAGCCTGCGAACCCGTGTCCGCAAACTGCTGCAAACCGCCGACCGGACTCTCTAGGCTGGCGCCCGGCCGTCCCGCGACGTTCGGGTAAGCCTGCGAACCCGTGTCGGCGAGGCGCTGCGGCGCGGCGGTCAGGCTTTGCGCGTTGAACGGGAAGGGATTGCCGTTGCCCTCGCCGGCAAAGGCGGGGGCGATGCCGAGGCTGGCTGCGACGGCGGCGGCGAGGAAAAGCTTCTTCATGGCATGAACTCCTGCGGGGCGGGTTCCACCCCGGTAAAGGCGGCGTCGTTCGGTCAGGAGCGCGTCGTCGGCCACAGGTATGGGCATGGCGGAACAAGCCGGTTAGCGGGCCAGCCGTCATGATATTCATGCGCAGAAGTATGGGGCGGCGCTGCCGCCTGCGGCCGGCAAACCCGGCGAGAGGCTAGGCGCGGCTACGCGCCCAGCAGGTGCAGCACCACCTCGCGGCGGTGCGGGCGGCGCCGATGCTCGAACAGGTACAATCCCTGCCAAGTGCCCAGCACCGGGGCGCCGTCCGCGACCGGGATTGTCAGTTGCGGTTGGGTCAGCATGGCACGCAGGTGCGCCGGCATGTCGTCCGGCCCTTCCTCGTCGTGGGCGTAGCGTGCGGGGTCCTCGGGCACCAGCGCTTCGAAGAAGCGGGCGATGTCCTCCCGCACCGCCGGGGCGGCGTTCTCCTGCACGGCCAGCGAGGCCGAGGTGTGGCGGCACCACAGCGTCAGCAAGCCGGTTTCAATCCCCTGGGCCGCGGTCCAGGCGAGGACCTCGCGGGTGATCTCCACAAGGCCCTTGCCGCGCGTCGGAACAACAAGCCCATGCAGTGCCTGGCGCATCGGCGGCCCGGGGGGCGAGGCGCCCGCCACCG
>CALMVT010000377.1 GCA_937873175.1 uncultured Acetobacteraceae bacterium
GTCATGAACACCGTCGCCCTGCCGATCGAGCAGCAGGTCAATGGCGTCGAGGGCATGCTCTACATGCAATCCACCAGCGCGTCCGACGGGTCCTACGCGCTGACAGTGACCTTCGCGATCGGCACGGACCTCAACTTCGCGCAGGTGCTTGTGCAGAACCGCGTGTCCGCCGCTCTGGCCTCCCTGCCCCAGGCGGTGCAGGCGCAGGGCGTGGTGACCCAGAAGCGCTCCACCGCAATCCTGCAGATCGTCACGCTGACGTCGTCCGACCCACGGCACGACGGCCTGTTCCTGTCCAACTACGCCACCATCAACCTGGTCAACGAAATCGCCCGCCTGCCTGGCGTCGGCAACGTGACGGTGTTCGGCGCCGGCCAGTATGCCATGCGCGTCTGGCTCGACCCGGCGAAAATGCAGGCACGGTCGCTGACCACGCAGGACGTGGTGCAGGCGCTGCAGCAGCAGAACCAGCAGGTCACGGCCGGGCAGATCGGCGCGCCGCCGGCACCGGCCAGCCAGGACTTCCAGCTGACGCTGAACATCGCTGGCCGGCTCGATCAAGCGAGCGAGTTCGCCGACATCATCGTCAAGACCGGCAACGAAGGGGCGGTCACGCGCATCCGCAACATCGGCCGCGTGGAGCTGGGCGCGCAAAGCTACGGGCAGGTTTCACCCTCAATGGTCAGCAGGCCGCCGGCATAGCCGTTTACTAGTCACCAGGCGCCAATGCGCTGCACGTCGCCGGCGAGGTGAAAGCGAAGATGGCTGACCTGGCCAAGGCCCTCCCGCACGACGTCGCCTGGAGTGTTCCCTTCGACACCACGCGTTTCGTCAACGCTTCCATCCACGAGGTCTACACTACGCTGTTCGAGGCCGGCGCGCTCGTCCTTGTGGTGATCCTGATCTTCCTTCAGGACTGGCGTGCCATGCTGGTGCCCGCGACGACGGTGCCGGTGACAATCATCGGCGCCTTTGCCTGCATGGCAGCGCTGGGCTTCAGCGTCAACCTCTCGACCTTGTTCGCCATCGTGCTGGCGATCGGCATCGTGGTCGACGACGCCATCGTGGTTGTTGAGGCGGCTGCGAGCTACGTCGAGCAAGGCTTGTCGCCACACGACGCGGCGGTCAAGGCGATGGACCAGCCTCTCGGGCCGATCATTGGCATCACGCTGGTGCTCATGTCGGTGTTCGTGCCAGCGGCCTTCATGCCGGGGCTGACCGGCCGCATGTACGCGCAATTCGCCCTGGTGATCGCCGCGACAGCGTTTCTGAGTGCCGTCAATGCCGCCACCCTCAAGCCCACGCAGTGCGCCACCTTCCTGCGGCGCCCGGTGCCGCCGGAGCGGCGCAACGTCTTCTCTCGCGGCTTCAATGCCGCCTACGGCCGCTTCGAGGCGCTTTATGTCCGACTGATCGGCTCCATGGTGAAGCGCAGCCTGGTCATGGTGGTGTTCGCGCTGGGCGTGACCGCGGCGAGCCTTTGGAGCATCGCCCGCATCCCCACGGGCTTTCTGCCGCTTGAGGATCAGGGTTACGTATTGGTCAGCGTGCAACTGCCCGACGGCGCCTCGCTGGAGCGGACCAAGCGCGTGCTGGCCGAGGTGGGAAGCATCGCAGGCAAGACTCCGGGCGTCGATCAGGTGCTGACGGTTGCGGGCATCTCCGTGCTGGACAACAGCGCAACGCTGGCCAACGCCGGCGTGGCTTACGTGATCCTGAAAGACTGGAAGGCTCGCGGCGCGGGCGAGGATCTGCGCGCAATCTACATGAGCCTGACGGCGCAGCTTGCCAGCATCGAGGAAGCGCAGAGCGCCGTCATCGTGCCTCCGCCGGTCCAAGGCATCGGCAATGCCGGCGGCTTCACGATGCAGGTGGAGCTGCGCGACGGCAGCAACGACTTCGCCAAGCTGCAAGGAGCCACACGGAGCCTGATCGCGGGGGCAGCCAGCCAGTCCGGCATCGCGCGCCCTTTCACCTCGTTCCGCGCCGACGTGCCGCAGCTCAACCTGGCCATCGACCGAGTGAAGGCGGAAACCCTGCGCATCGGCGTGGGCGACGTGTTCCAGGCGTTGGCAACCTACTTGGGATCGAGCTTCGTCGGCCAGTTCAACCAGTTCGGGCGCACCTTCCAGGTTTATGCCCAGGCGGACGCAGGTTTCCGTCTGAACATGACGGCGGTCGAGAACCTGCCGGTGCGCAACCAGGATGGCGCCATGATCACGCTCGGCACCTTGCTGCAGAGCGCGCCGACAATCGGCCCTGGACTGGTGCAGCTCTACAACCTTTATCCCGCCGCGAGCGTCAACGGCTCGCCAGCACCGGGGTTCAGTTCTGGAGAGGCGCTGGCAATCATGGAACAAGCGGCAGCCACCCAGTTGCCGCCCGGCGTCGGCACGGACTGGACGGCGATGTCGTATCAGGAGAAGACGGTCGGCAACCAGCTCTACATCATGTTCGCGCTGGGCATCCTGCTGGTCTACCTGGTGTTGGCGGGCCAATACGAGAGCTGGCTGTCGCCGGTCTCGGTGATCTTGGCGGTGCCGCTCTCATTGGTCGGACCGGTTGTGGCGTTGTCGGCGGTGGGGGCGGACAACAACCTTTACACACAGATCGGCATCATCCTGTTGGTGGCTCTCTCGGCGAAGAACGCGATCCTGATTGTCGAAGTGGCGCGCGAGGAGAGGGTGTTGCACGGCAAGCCGATCCTGCAGGCCGCCATCGACGCGGCCCGGATCCGCTTCCGCCCGATCCTGATGACGTCCTTCGCGTTCATCCTGGGCGTTGTGCCGCTGGTGCTGGCCACCGGCGCAGGCGCCAACGCCCGCAAGTCGATCGGCATCACTGTGTTCAGCGGCATGTTGGCTTCGACCTGCCTGGCCGTGCTCTTCGTCCCGTCCTTCTTCGTCGTCTTGCAGCGCCTCGAAGAGCGGCGCGCCGCTCGACGTGCACCGGCAACCGTGGCGGAGTAGGTGGTGCAGCGACCCGAACTTATCTGGGCTTCGACCCGCAACGGATGGCCTGGCCCGTCTGCAGGTGGTTTCTTGCAAGCTGGCCGCCCGCCAGGTTGGCGGTGCCCATTCACTTGCCTAGAAGGCCGCGTTCCGTCATCCATTGAAGCACGAGGCCGGCGATGTCGTCGCTGTTATCATCCGCCATCAGGGCATGACTGTTGCCACGGACCCCGCGCCTCGGGAGATCGATGAAGGTCACGTCACACCCCGCCTGCCGCAGCCTGTCGTGCCATCTCTCGCAGGCCGGCCGTGAGTGGGCCCAGAACTCGTTCTCCGCCCAATTGTCTCCCCAGACGAAAAGGTGTGGTACGTTTTTCAGGATTGCGGGATCGGCCCGGCTAGGATCTGGAGCCCCAGACGGTTCCAGGGAGATCACGGCACGGACCCGCTCGGGTGCATTGAGCGCGGCGGTGAGCCCGAAATTGCCGCCCTGACTGTGGCTCAGGATCATGACGCCACAATCGAGCCGCCGGACAAGCGCGTTATAGGCAGCCTGGGTCAGGGCGTCGTTGCAGCCCCAGCGCGGCACGCTGCTGGCAAGAAAGGCATCGAACGCCTGCAACGGAAAACGCAGTCCCGGATAGGGGCGCCGCCGGGCCGGTTCTGGGTGCCATGACCCGGTCGGGCCGAAGCGGAACGTCTCCTCCCACAGTTCCTTGGCCGTGCGGAAATACGGTTCCTCCGGATACACCTGGGGAAAGGGGGCAAAGGAAGCGCGGCCACGTTCGACGGCGTCCGAAACATAAGTGTCGCAGCCGGCGCGCAAGAAGGCCATCTGCCAGCCGGGCCTGCCGTCGGGCGTGGCTTCCCAGTTGGCGCCGGTCATGCCACCTCCGTGCCACATCAGGAGCGGCCCCGCCGCCTTCGGCGCGGCGAGGCGGACGTATTGCACATACATCTGCCCAGCCACGAACTCCCCGTTCGGGTCGACTGGGTGGACAGGGCCGCCCGGCGTGCTCACGCGCTGCCGCAATGGTAGTCCCTCGAGGCGGATCACCCGTCCGCCCACGTGGAAGGAACCGATGTCCGACACGGCAATGGGCGGACGTGTCATGGTTGTAGCCGCCTTGATCACGATGATGGTTCTCCTTCCACGGGGCATTGTCAGGTTGGCAACCCTTGCCGGGCAGTGGCAACTTGTCGGCTATGGCGCATGCTCCCAGCCCATACTGCGGCTTCTGTTACCCGGCCGAGGTGATCCAGCACGCGGTGTGGCTGTATCACTGCTTCAGCCTGAGCCTGCGTGACGTCAAGACGATCTTGGCCGTCCGCGGCGTGATGGTCAGCTACGAAAGCATCCGCGATTGGGGCCTGCGCTTCGGCCGCCTGTTCGCGAACGAGTTGAAGCGGCGCCGGCCGAGGCCGGGCGACAAATGGCACATGGATGAAGTGTTCATCCGCGTGGGCGGCAAGCGGCACTATCTTTGGCGCGCCATCGACCAGGACGGGCACGTGCTGGACATCCTCGTCCAAAGCCGGCGCAACACCCGGGCCGCCAAGCGGTTTTTCCCGCAAGCTGCTGCGCGGTTTGCGATACGTGCCTCGAGTGATCGTGACAGACAAGCTCAAGAGCTACGCGGCAGCGAAGCGCAAGGTCCTGCCACATGTGGAGCACCGGCAGAGCAAATACCTGAACAACCGGGCTGAGATGTCGCACTAGCCGACACGACGACGAGAGCGGCCAGGACCATTCAGTTCTGATTACTGGGTTCCCAGAGCGAGTAGCTGATCGAAGCTGACGGCGTTGGTGTAGAGCGCCAGGCTGATATTCTGGACGCCGTTCGCGCGCAGGATGTTGAGCGCGACCGAGCGGATGCGGGCCATGATGCCGGGCCTGGTGCGGATGCGGCTGGCATCCTCGCCCAAGGTCACATCTCGGACGTAATGGGCGCGGTTCTCGATATCCCATACACAACACCGCTGATGGTTTGACAGGGCTGGACGGGACGCCCACGCTCGGGCGCGAAGCGCTTCTTGCGCTGGTCCGCTGGCTGGGATCACGCCATGGGCGACACCGCTCAACCGGCTCCGGCCTTTTGGCAAACGCTGCCGCTTGATCGTCAGCGTGCGGTGCTTCTGGTGCTCGGCCAGATCACTCTGCGGAAGCTTCGAAGCCCTCCTGCGACCAAGGAGACGGGCGATGATGCAGGCTGCTCTCCCACCCCCCTCGTGTGCGCCGGACAAGATCCACAGCCGCCATCGCGCGCGGTCGGCGATGGTTTACGTCCGCCAGTCCACGATGCAGCAGGTTGAACACCACCGGGAGTCGGCCCGGTTGCAGTATGCCCTGGCTGAGCGCGCCGTTCAGTTCGGCTGGCCGCGCGAGGCCGTCGTTGTGATCGACGACGACCAGGGATGCTCGGGCACGTCCGTTGAAGGCCGTCCCGGCTTCCAGCGCCTCGTCGCCGAGGTTGGGCTCGGCCATGTCGGCCTTGTGCTCGGCGTGGAGATGTCGCGCTTGGCGCGCTCGTGCCGGGACTGGCACCAGCTGCTCGAGATTTGTGCCATGTTCGACACCCTCATCGGCGACGCCGACGGCGTATACGATGCGGGCAACTTCAACGACCGGCTTTTGCTTGGGCTCAAGGGGACGATGTCGGAAGCGGAGCTGCACATCCTCAAGGCGCGCATGCTTGAGGGCCGGATGGCCAAGGCCCGGCGCGGCGAACTCGGCAGGCCGGTGCCGATGGGCTACGTGCGGCGGCCGTCCGGCGAGATTGCCCTCGATCCCGACGAGCAGGCGCAAGCGACGGTTCGCCTCGTGTTCGACTTGTATGAGCGGCATCGCACCATCGGCAAGGTCCTGCGCCATCTCGCCACGCATGGGGTCAGGTTGCCGGTCCGGGCTCCTGGCGGCCCCGCCAAAGGTGAGCTCGAGTGGCATCGCGCCAGCCGTCCGTCGCTGTATGGCATGCTGGTGAACCCGATCTATGCCGGGGCATACGTGTATGGCCTGCGTCCGACCGACCGGCGGCGCCAACGGCCCGGACACCCGAGCACGGGCCGCAAAGCGCCCGACCTCGACCATGCCCGCGTCGTGCTGCGCGACCATGTGCCGGCCTACATCGGCTGGCAACGCTACCTGGAGAACAGGGCGCAGCTGCGGTTGAATGCGGCGAAGCGGAGAGGACCCGTCCGCGCTGGCGCGGCCCTGCTGTCCGGCCTGCTGGTTTGCGGCCGCTGCGGGCTGCGCATGAACTCGGCCTACAACCACAACGGCCGCGGTCCCCGCTACATCTGCGGCAACATGAAGTCGACCTACGACGCGCCGTTCTGCCAGACGCTGTCAGCACCCCCGCTCGATGCCCTGATCTCCGGGCTTGTCCTGGAGGCGGTGCAGCCGGCGGCGCTGGAGGTGAGCCTCGCGGTCGCCGCCGATGTCGAGGCCGAGCGCGCCGCTGTGGAACAGCATTGGCGGCAACGCCTGGAACGGGCGGGATACCAGGCCGAGCGGGCCCGCCGCCAGTATGATGCGGTCGAGCCGGAGAACCGCCTGGTGGCGCGCACCCTCGAACGCGCCTGGGAGGAAGCGTTGGCCGAGCACGCCCGGCTGAAAGCGGAGCACGAGGCGGTCACGCGCGAACGGCCGTTGGTGCCAAGTGCGGAGGAACTCGCCGCGATCCGAACCCTGGCCCACGATCTTCCGGCCGTGTGGCGGGCCGAGACCACCACCCAGGAGGAACGCCAGACCATCGTGCGGCTGCTGGTCGAGCGCGTCCTCGTCGAGGTCGTCGGCGACACCGAGCAGGTGCGCGTCGAATGCCACTGGCATGGCGGAAGCCGGACCCAGCACCGGATCGTTCGTCCGGTCTCGAGCGCAAAGCGGCTCAGCACCTATGCCGCGCTGATCGGCCGGGCGTCGGAGTTGCAGCGCGCCGGCCATGGCGGCGGCGAGATTGCGGCCATTCTCAACCGCGAAGGCTGGCGGCCAGCAAAGCGCTGCGACGCCTTCACCGGGTCCATGGTGCGGCATCTCCTGCGCAGGGCGCAGTCCGGGGCACCGCTCGCCAGTGGTGCGCGGCGTCCCGTCCCGGCACACGAACCCGACGAATGGACGATTGCGGAGTTGGCCAACCGGTTGGGAAAGCCGTGCTCAACCATCTACGGCTGGATACGCCAAGGACGCGTTCAAAGCCGCTCCATCTCCGTTGCGTCTCGGCCCATCAGGCTCGTGTGCGCCGACGCTGCGACCATCGCAGCCTTGCAGTCAGCACACCCAACACCGCCTGTTTGCTCTCCATCCCTGGATCTTGAGAGGTAGCATGCCTGGTCGTTCTCGATGCCCCAGTGCGCGCGGATGGCACGACCCAGGATCTTGGCGCCGTGG
>CALMVT010000378.1 GCA_937873175.1 uncultured Acetobacteraceae bacterium
ACAAGGCGCACAGCCTGATCCGCCACCTGCAGCGCGGCTGGAACTTCTTCCGCCCGGAGCGCAACGAGAGCTTCGACATCCTGCCCGCCAGCCAGCGCGTGACCGAGACCGGCTGGTATTCCGGCACCGCCGACGCCGTTTTCCAGAACACCGACATCATCGAAAGCTACGCGCCACGCTTCATGGTCATCCTGGCCGGCGACCACGTTTACAAGATGGATTACGAGCCGATGCTGCAGCAGCACGTCGAGCAGGGCGCCGACGTGACGGTGGGCTGCATCGAGGTGCCGCGGATGGAGGCGACGGCGTTCGGCGTCATGGGGGTGGACGCCGAGGACCGGATCACCTCGTTCCTGGAAAAGCCCGCCGACCCGCCCGGCATCCCCGGTGACCCCGACCACGCGCTGGCCAGCATGGGCATCTACGTGTTTGAAACCCGGTTCCTGCTGGACCAGCTCCGCCGCGACGCGGAGAACCCCAACAGCAACCACGATTTCGGCAAGGACATCGTCCCCGACATCGTCAAGGGCGGCAAGGCAGTGGCGCACCGCTTCGCGCGGTCCTGCGTGCGCTCCTCCTTTGAGACGGAGGCTTATTGGCGCGACGCCGGCACCGTGGACGCTTATTGGGAAGCGAACATCGACCTCACCGACTTCGTGCCGGGCCTCGACCTTTACGACCAGGAATGGCCGATCTGGACCTACGGCGAGATCACGCCGCCCGCCAAGTTCGTGCACGACGAGAAGGGACGGCGAGGCCAGGCAGTCAGCTCCATGGTGTCCGGCGGCTGCATCGTATCCGGCAGCGATGTTCACCGTTCCCTGCTGTTCACCGGCGTGCATGCCCATTCCTTCTCCAAGATCGAAGGCGCGGTGATCCTTCCCTACGTCCGGGTGGGCCGGTCGGCGCGGCTGCGCAACGTCGTCATAGACCGCGGCGTGCGCATCCCCGAGGGCCTGGTGGTCGGCGAGGACCCGGAGGAGGACGCCGCCCGCTTCCGCCGCACCGGCAAGGGCGTGTGCCTGATTACGCAACCCATGATCGACAAGCTGCAACTGGCCAACAAGCCTCAGGCGTGACGCCGCCGCTCCGCGTCCTGTCGGTCACGTCGGAGATCTACCCGCTGGTCACGACCGGCGGACTCGGGAACGTGGCCGGCGCGCTCCCGGCGGCGCTGGCGGCACAGGGGATTGAGGTCCGGTCGCTCGTGCCGGGCTACCCCGGCGTGATGGCCGCTTTGCAGGGCGCGGTGGCGGTGCATAGCCTGCCCGACCTGTTCGGCGGCCCGGCCCGCGTGCTGGAAGGCAAAGCGGCCGGGCTGCACCTGTTCTGCATCGAGGCGCCGCACCTGTATAACCGGCTGGGCACGCCGTATGGCCAGCCCGACGGCACGGATTTCCCCGACAACCCGCAGCGTTTCGCGGCGCTTGCGCAGGTGGCGGCGGCCATCGGGCTGGGCGGTGCCGGGTTGTTCGTGCCGGACGTGGTGCATGGGCATGACTGGCACGCGGGGCTGGCGCCGGCCTACCTGCATTATGCCGGCACGGCGCGGCCCGCGACGGTGATGACGGTGCACAACCTGGCATTCCAGGGCCGCTTCCCCGCGACGCTGCTCGGCGCGCTCGGCCTGCCGCCGGCCTCTTTTGACGTGAACGGCGTCGAGTATTACGGCGGCATCGGCTTTCTCAAAGCCGGGCTGCGGCTTGCCGACGCGATCACGACGGTGTCCCCGACCTATGCCGCCGAAATCTGCACGCCGGAAGGTGGCATGGGCCTTGACGGCCTGCTCCGCGCCCGGTCGGGCGTGCTGTCGGGCATCCTGAACGGCATCGACACGACGGTTTGGGACCCGGGCGCCGACGTGCACCTGGCCGCCGAGTTCGGCGGGCACCGCCTGCGTCGCCGGCCCCGCAACAAGGCTGCCTTGCAGGCACGCCTGGGCCTCGCGCCCGACCCGGACGCCCTGCTGTTCGGCGTGGTTAGCCGGCTGACCCAGCAAAAGGGCATGGACCTGCTGCTGGATGCGCTGCCGGCGCTGCTGGGCCACGGCGCGCAGCTTGCCGTGCTCGGGTCCGGCGAACCGGCGTTGCAGGGCGGGTTCGCCGCCGCGGCCAGCGCCCACCCGGGCCGGATCGGCCTGCTGGCCGGGTTCGATGAAAGCCTCGCCCACTTGATCCAGGGCGGCTCCGACGCCTTGCTGGTGCCGTCCCGGTTTGAGCCGTGCGGCCTCACCCAGCTCTGCGCCCTGCGATACGGCGCCGTGCCGGTTGTCGCGCATGTGGGCGGGCTGGTGGACACGGTGATCGATGCGAACCCGGCGGCGCAGGCGGCGGAGGTGGCGACGGGCGTCCAGTTCGCCCCGGTGACGGCCGCGGGGCTGGAGCACGCCATCGCCCGCACGGCCCGGCTTTGGCGGCAACCGAAGGCCTGGGCGCGCATGCAGCGCAACGGCATGCGTGGCGACTACGGCTGGGACGGACCTGCCGCCGAGTATGCGGCGCTGTATCGCACTCTTCGGCGGCACTAGTGGCGGCGGCCGGCGGAACGCCGTGCGTGCTTCCCGCCCTCTTACAATAAAGCTACAGAGCCTGACTGCGCCCCGCGCCGCCCCTGCGAGCTGTTCTGGAAGCGCGGCGGTTTAAGCAGCAAGAACAGATGAGGACGGCCATGGGCACGAACATCAAGGCATCGGGCGACGCGATCCTGCAGCGGGCGGTGTCCGGGGACCAACGGGTTCCCGGCGTGGTGGCGATGGCCACTGACCGAGGCGGCACCATCTACGAGGGCGCCGCCGGCAAGCGCGTGCTCGGTGGGGACGCCGACATGACGGCCGACAGCGTTTTCGCGATCTTCTCCACCACCAAGGCGATCACCGGCACCGCCGTGCTGCAACTTTTCGAGGACGGCAAGCTCGACCTCGACGCGCCCGCCAAGATCTACGCGCCGGAGATCGGCACGCTGCAGGTGCTGGACGGCTTCGACGATGCCGGCAAGCCGAAGCTCCGCGCGCCCAAGCGCGACATCACCACCCGCATGCTGCTGCTGCACACCGCCGGGCTGGGCTACGACATCTTCAACGAGCATTACCTGCGGCTCGCGCGGGAGCATGACCAGCCGAGCATCACCACCGCGTCCCGGGCGGCGCTCAACACGCCGCTGTTGTTCGATCCCGGCGACGCCTGGGAGTACGGCTCCAACATCGACTGGGCGGGCCAGGTGGTGGAAGGCATCGCCGGCAAGCGGCTGGGCGAGGTCATGCAGGAGCGGATCTTCGCCCCGCTTGGCATGGCGGACACGGCCTTCACCATGACGCCGTCCATGCGATCCCGCTTGGCGCGCATCCACCAGCGCGAGGCCGATGGCAGCCTGACGCCGCTTTATGACTTCGAGCTGCCGCAGGAGCCGGAGGTCCACATGGGCGGCCACGGGCTTTACTCGACGGTGGGCGACTATTGCCGCTTCATCCGCATGTGGCTGAGCGACGGCGCCGGCGAAGGCGGCCGCGTGCTGAAACGGGAAACCGTGCTCCTCGCCGAGAAGAACGGGCTGGGCGACATGAAGATCAAGGGCTTGCCTGGCGTCATGCCGTCGCTGTCGAACTATGCGGAGTTTTTCCCGGGGCAGCCCAAGTCCTGGGCCTTGACGTTCATGGTCAACGACGTGGCGGCGCCGAGCGGGCGTCCCGCGGGCGCGCTCGCCTGGGCCGGCCTTGCCAACCTGTTTTTCTGGATCGACCGTCAGAACGGAGTCGGCGGCTTCTGGGCGACGCAGGTCTTCCCATTCGCCGACCCCACCTCGGTCGCCGGCTTTGTTGAATTTGAAACCGCGGTTTACCAGAGCCTGGCCCTGCAAAACGTTGCGTAGCCCTTGGCCAAGTTCGTCTCGCCCGCCAGGTAGGCGGGGGTTCTTGGGCGAAACCAATCGGAAAGCATAGCATGCGCATCGGCGTGGCGGGCGTTGGCGGGCGGATGGGCCTGCTGCTGGTTTCAGAAATCACCGCGGCCGGACATGTGGTCGCCGGCGGCACGCTGCGGCCGGGATCGGGCCGGACGCCGCCCCCAGGCGTTGCCGTGCTGCCGGACCTGGCTGCGCTCGCCGCGCAGTCGGACGCGGTGATCGATTTCACCCACGCCTCGGCGGCGCAGCCGCACGCCGCCGCCATGGCGCAGGCCGGCACCGCCTGGGTGCTGGGCACGTCCGGCCTGTCCACCGAGGACGAGGCCGCGGTGGCGCAGGCTGCGGCCAGCATTCCCGTGGTTTATGCCGCCAACTTCGCGCCCGGCGTGAACCTGGTGCTGGCGCTCGCCGAGCAGATCGCCGCCGCCCTGCCGGCCGAGGAGTATGATGCGGAGATCGTCGAGATGCACCACCGGCAGAAGGTGGACGCCCCGTCCGGCACCGCCATCGGGCTGGGCCGGGCCGTGGCGCGGGGCCGCGGCGTGCGGCTCGACGACGTGATGGCGAGCGGGCGCGACGGCCACACCGGTCCGCGC
>CALMVT010000379.1 GCA_937873175.1 uncultured Acetobacteraceae bacterium
CCGCTGCATCCGGGCACTGAATCAGCGATGCCGCTCCGCCGCAAGGGCGTGGGTAGTTACCCGTCATTGCGTGCTGTATCAGCGCCGTGTCAGTCGCCCTCCGCCGCGCGTTGCCCACCTGCATACTTTTGATCTTTGCTTGGCTCTGCGCTTGAGGTGCTAGGCTATGATTGACCTTGGATTGCAGGTAGCTCGCTCTGCCCCAGCATCGCATAGAAGCGCCATGCGTAACCGTCCAGCAACGGCGTCTTGTCTTGTTCCCGCCCCTGGCCGAGCCGGTCATCGGCGAGCAGGCGCACGACGGCGGTTAGGTCGGCCTCCAAGGCTTCGCGGAACGTAATCACCGGCGCGGCGCAGGCACGCGGAACGCCACCACGCTCTCCACCCGGGCCGACCACAGGAACTGATCGATGGGGGCGGCCGAGACCACCTGGTATCCCGCTTGCAGCAGCATCCGCCCGTCCCGCGCCAGCGCCGCCGGGTTGCAACTGACATAAACCATTGGCATGCCGCTCGCGGCCAGCGCCGGCATCTGCGCCAGCGCGCCGCCGTGCGGCGGGTCCAGCACGACGGCGCTGGCGCCCTTCAGTTCCGCCGGCTGCAACGGCTGCCGGGCCAGGTCCCGGCGTGTTGCCGTCACCCGAGGGTTCGCCGCCCGGCGTAGCGCGTCGTAGGCCGCCGCGTCACCCTCATAGGCTTGCACCCGGCTCCGGGTGGCCAAAGCATGGGTGATGCTGCCGGTGCCGGCGAACAGCTCGACGACCCGCGCCTTGGCCGGTAACCCCTCCGGCAGCGCCGCTAGCACGGCCGCCACGATGGCCGCTTCGCCCTCCCGCGACGCCTGCAGGAACGCGCCGGGCGGAATGGGCGTGGTGATCCCGTTGAACACGGTGGTCGCCGGGCGCAGGCTGCACGCCGGCTCCGTCAGCCCGGTGCCGCCCCGCGCTGCGCCGGGTTCCCAACTGATGCGCGGCAGCCCGTGCGCGTGCGCCAGGGCCGTCAGCAGCACGCGGTCTCCGGCGGTGAGCGGGGCGTCCGTGCGGAGCAGCAGGTCCGGCCCGCTGTCCAGCAGGTTCACCACCGCCGATCCCTCTCGCCGCAGCCCGGCCAATCGCAGCAGCACCGGGCGCAAAGCCTGGACCACCCCGAACAGCTCCGGGTGCAGCACCGGGCACGCCTGCATATCGACGATGTCGCGCGACCGGCGGCGGTGCAGGCCGATGCGCAGGGCCGGCCCCTCGCGCCGGATCGCCAGGTCCATGCGGCGCCGGGCGGCGGGCGGGGTGCGGACCAGAGTGAGATCAAGGTCCGGAGCGCCCATGCGCCGCAACGCGTCGGCTACCTGCGCCCGCTTCCAATCGGCGTAGGCTTCATCACGCCAATGCTGCAGGGTGCAGCCGCCGCAGGGGCCGAAATGGGGGCAGGGCGGCGTAACCCGGTCGGCGGACGGCTCCTGCACGGTGGCCTCGGCCGTCCAGCCCTCGCCGCGGCGCGACAGGAGGCCGGGCTGCGCCAACTCGCCCGGCAGCGTGTCCGGCAGGAACAGCGCCGCCCCGTTTGGCAAAGCCGCAATCCCGTCCCCATCCGCGCCGATGCGCCCGACGCGGACGGGCGGGCAGCTATCCCCCGAAGGCGGAAAGGCCGGTCTGGGCGCGGCCAAGGATCAACGCATGCACGTCGTGCGTGCCTTCATAGGTGTTCACGGCTTCCAGATTCATGACATGCCGGATGACATGGTACTCGTCGGCGATGCCGTTGCCGCCGTGCATGTCGCGCGATACCCGGGCGATGTCGAGCGCCACCCCGCAGTTGTTGCGCTTCATCAGGCTGATCATCTCCGGCGCCGCCCGGCCCTCCTCCATCAGCCGCCCGAGCCGCAACGCGCCCTGCAAGCCCAGCGTGATGCCGGTCTGCATGTCCGCAAGCTTCTTCTGGATCAACTGCGTCTGTGCCAGCGGGCGCCCGAACATCTGGCGCTCCATGGTGTAGCCGCGCGCGGCGTGCCAGCAGAACTCTGCCGCCCCCAGCGCGCCCCAACTGATGCCGTAGCGCGCGTTGTTCAGGCAGGAGAACGGGCCACGCAAACCCTTTACATGGGGCAGTTCGTTACCCGCTGGCACAAACACGTCCTGCATCATGATCATGCCGGTAATGGAGGCGCGCAGCGCGAACTTGCCCTCGATCTTCGGCGCAGTCAGCCCGGCCATGCCTTTTTCAAGGACGTAGCCGCGGATCGCCCCAGCGTCGTTCTTCGCCCACACCACGAACACGTCCGCAATGGGCGAGTTGGTGATCCAAGTCTTGGACCCGTTCAAGACGAAGCCGCCGTCCACGGCGCGGGCGCGCGTCCGCATGCTGGCCGGGTCGGACCCGGCGTCCGGCTCGGTCAGGCCGAAGCAGCCGACGAACTCGCCGCTGCGCAGCTTGGGCAGGAAGCGGTCCTTCTGGTCGTCGGAGCCGAAGGCCCAGATGGGATACATCACCAGCGACGACTGCACGCTGAAGGCGCTGCGGTAGCCGCTATCCACCCGCTCCACCTCGCGGGCGATCAGACCGTAGGCGACATAGCCGACGCCGGCGCAGCCGTGGCTGTCCAGCGTCGCGCCGAGAAAGCCCATCTCGCCCATCTCGTTCATGATCTCGCGGTCGAACCGCTCATGGCGGTTGGCGGCGAGAACGCGGGTGAACAGCTTGTCCTGGCAGTAATCGTGCGCGGCGTCGCGCATCGCGCGCTCGTCTTCCCCAAGCTGGTCGTCGAGCAGCAGCGCGTCATCCCATTTGAACGGCCCGAGTTTGCGGGACGCGGCCGGACGGTCCTCCATCAGCTTGGCCTCGGCGGCTTCCGGCTGCTGGATCGGGGCGACAACGTTCATTGGGGTTCTCCTGCTACTCGCTCTCGACCGGCTCCGGCACCGAGGCACGGCCTGCGCGGGAGCGTAGCAGCATGAACGCCGGCACGTCGTCACCGAATCCCAGCACCGATGGCCCCAAATCCTCGTCGCGCCGCCCGCGGTCGCGTGGCCGTGCGCGGTCACCACCCCGCAGGTCCGGCGCTCGCACGTCCGGGCGGCGCGGCTCCTCCCGGCGCGGCTCGCCCCGGGCGCTGCGCCGCGGCTCGGCGCGGTTGGTTTCGGATGGGACCGGCGCATGCGCCACGGCTTCCGTCATGCTCGGCAGCTCGGCGGGGGCCGGCGCCTCAGCCATCGGCGCATCGGCCGCGGCGACCGGCGGCGCTTCTTGCTCCGTCACGGCCGAATCGGCTTTCCTTGTCCGGCTGCGGCGTGGCTTGGCCGCCTTGGGCGCAGCCTCCTCCACGGTTTCGACGGCCGGCTTCGGAGTCTTGGCAGCGCGCGGCGCAGCCTTGGTGGCACCCGTGCTGCGGCTCCGGCCACGCCGCCGCTTGCCGTCACCCTCGGCAAAGGCGACCGCCTCCATGCCCTCGACCTGCATGCGCGGGATCGGGGCGCCGATCAGCTTCTCGATGGCGTCCACGAACTGCCGGTCGTCCGGGGTGGCGAGGGTGAACGCATGGCCCGTCAGCCCCGCGCGCCCGGTGCGGCCAATGCGGTGAACGTAGTCCTCGGCGTGGATCGGCACGTCGAAGTTGAAGACGTGGCTCAAGCCGCCGATGTCCAGCCCGCGCGCCGCCACGTCGCTGCACACCAGCAGCCGGATCTCGTTGGCCTTGAACTTGGCCAAGGTCGCGAACCGCTCGGGCTGACTCATGTCGCCGTGCAACGACCCCACGCTGAACCCGTGCCGCTTCAGCGACTTGTAAAGGATGTCCACGTCCCGCTTGCGGTTGCAGAAGATCAGCGCGTTCTGCACGTCCTCGCTGCGGATCAGCCGGCGCAGCGCTTCGCGCTTGTCCAGCTCATCCACCACCGTCAGCCCGGCGATGATCGTCGATGCTACGCTAGCCGGGCGGCTGACGGTGATCTCCTTGGGGTTGGACAGGAAAGCGTCGGCGAGCCGCCGGATTTCCGGCGCCATGGTCGCGCTGAACAGCAGCGTTTGCCGCATCTTGGGCAGGAAGCCCACGATCTTCTCGATGTCCGGGATGAAGCCCATGTCGAGCATCCGGTCCGCCTCGTCGATCACCAAGATCTTGGTGTCGGTCAGCAGCAGGCCGCCGCGGTCGAACAAATCCATCAAGCGGCCCGGCGTCGCGATCAGCACATCGACGCCGCGCATCAACGCCTCCTTCTGGTCGGACAGGCTTTCGCCGCCGATCAGCAGGGCGTGGTTCAGCTTCAGGTACTTGCCATACTTCACGAAGTTCTCGGCCACCTGCAGCGCCAGCTCGCGCGTCGGCTCCAGGATCAGGCTGCGCGGCATGCGCGCCCGCGCCCGGCTGCCGGACAGGATGTCCATCAACGGCAGCACGAAGCTCGCGGTCTTGCCCGTGCCGGTCTGCGCGCAGCCCAGCACGTCGCGCGCCATCAGCACGGTCGGGATCGCCTGCGCCTGGATCGGAGTGGGCGTGAGATAGCCCATGTCCTCGATGGCGCGCAGGATTTCCGGTGACAGGCCGAGGTCGGTGAAGCCGTTCGGCGCAGCCTCCTCGGCGAGGTGGTAGGCGGCCTCGTCGGCCGTCATGCTGTCCGCCTGCTCCGCCTCCGGCGCGGCCACGGTGCCCGACGTTCCGCCCGTCACATGTAGCGGGCGGTCTTCGGGCGTGTCTGCCATGGGCGCGCTTCCTGCATCGGCCGATCCCTCGGGATCAGCATGTGCAGCATCTTCCGCGGCGGCGGCGGTCGTGATTTCCGTCAAAAGTACATCTCGATACGGTACGGGGTGGCTTATCGCCGTCGCGCGGCGATCGCGGCAACAGGCTCGCGGCAGCCGGGATATCGGGAAAACATTGACAAAAGTCAAGCTTTTCGCAGTAAATCCGACGTTGTATCAGCGCAAGGCGGACGTGACAGACCGGGATGCCAGGCCGCCATTGCTGCTGTTCCCGGGCCTGCTTTGCGACGCGCGGCTGTGGCGCGACCAGGTTGCGGCCTTGTCCGCCACGGTGCGCTGCGTCGTCGCGGATTGCACCCAGGACGACACGCTGGATGGCATGGCGGATCGCGCGCTGGCCGCGATGCCCGGCCGCTTCGCCGTGGCCGGGCTGAGCATGGGCGGCTACGCGGCCCTGGCGCTGATGCGCCGCGCGGCGGAGCGTGTGAGCGGCCTATGCCTGATGGACACCAGCGCCCAGCCCGACACGCCGGAGCAGGCGCGGCGCCGACGCGGCCTCATGGCGCTGGTCGCCCGCGGCGGGCGGTTCAAGGGCGTGACCCCGCGCCTGCTGCCGCTGCTGCTGCACCCCGGCCGGCTCGGCGACGCGGCGCTTTGCGAAGACGTGATGGCGATGGCCGACCGGGTTGGGCCGGCGGCCTATCTGCGCCAACAGGCCGCCATCATGTCCCGGCCCGACAGCCGCCCGGACCTGCCGCGCATCGCCGTGCCCACGCTGGTGGCCGTGGGCGACGGCGACCAGCTCACGCCCCCGGACCACGCGGTCGAAATCGCCGGCCTCGTGCCCGGCGCCGCGTTGCGTGTCGTGGAGGGCGCCGGGCACCTGCTGCCCATGGAACGGCCGGACGCCGCGACGGGCCTGCTGCGCGAATGGCTCGACGCCACGCTCCTCACGACACGGAGGCTACACTAAGCCATGGATCAAATCCCGGTTGACCAGCCCTTGGCAAACGCGCTGCCCATCGAGGACTACGCCCTGATCGGCGATTGCGCCACCGCCGCGCTGGTTGGGCGCAACGGCAGCATTGACTGGCTGTGCTGGCCGCGGTTCGACAGCGGCGCCTGCTTTGCCGCCCTGCTCGGCAATGAGGGGCACGGCCGCTTCCTGCTGGCGCCCAAGTCGCAGGGGACGTCCACCCGCCGCTACCGGGACGACACCCTGGTGCTGGAAACCCTGTTCGACACCCCGGACGGCCAGGTCGCCGTGATCGACTTCATGGTGCCGGAAAGCCCGAACAGCTGCATCGTCCGCATCGTCCAGGGCCGGCGCGGCACCGTGCCGATGCAGATGGAGCTGTCGCTGCGCTTCGATTACGGCACTTCCGTTCCCTGGGTCACCAAGCGGCAGGGCGGCAACGGCGTCGTGGCGATTGCCGGGCCGGAGATGGTGGTGCTGCGCACCAACGTGGCGCTGCACGGGGAAGCGATGGAGACCGTCGCCGATTTTACGGTCTCGGAAGGCCAATCCGTCAACTTCGTGCTGACCCACAGCCCATCGCACCTGCCAAGGCCGCTCAGCATCGACGCCGACGATGCGCTGTATCGCACGGAGCAGTTCTGGGCTGCGTGGGCCAGCCGCATGACCTATAGCGGCCCCTGGGCGCCGGCGGTGCGCCGCTCGCTGCTCACGCTGAAATGCCTGACCTTTGCGCCGACCGGCGGCATCGTCGCCGCCCCCACCACGTCGCTGCCCGAGGCGCTGAAAGGCCCGCGCAACTGGGATTACCGGTTCTGCTGGCTGCGCGACGCCACCATCACCTTGTTCGCGTTCATGTCCACCGGCTACTACGACGAGGCCGCGGCCTGGGCCGAATGGCTGCACCGCAGCATCGCCGGCAGCCCCGACCAGGTGCAGATCATGTACGGCATCGCCGGCGAGCGGCGGCTGGCCGAATCCACGGTCGATTTCCTGCCGGGCTACCAGGGTGCCGCCCCGGTGCGCGTCGGCAACGCCGCCGCGAGCCAGGTGCAGCTCGACGTGTATGGCGAGGTGATGGACGCCCTGCACCAGGCCCGCGGCGCCAAGCTGCTGACCAACAGCCAGACTTGGTCGCTGCAGCGCGCCCTGCTGAGCCACCTGGACAGCGTGTGGCAGGACCCGGACGAGGGGCTGTGGGAAACCCGGGGCGGGCGGATTCACTTCACGTTCAGCAAGGTCATGGCCTGGGCCGCCTTTGACCGCGGCGTCAGGGATGCGGAGGCGTTCGGCCTGGAGGCGCCCCTCGACCGGTGGCGCGAAACCCGCGACACCATCCATGCCACGGTGCTCCGCGACGGCTACAGCGAGAAGCTCGGCAGCTTCGTGCAAAGCTTCGGCTCAGAGGCGCTCGACGCCAGCCTGCTGCTGCTCCCGGTAATGGGCTTCCTGCCACATGACGACCCGCGCATCCGCGGCACCGTCGCCGCCATCGAGCGCGACCTGCTGGTGGACGGGTTCGTGCTGCGCTACCGCACGGAGGACGGCAAGGACGGGCTGCCGGGCGGGGAGGGCGCTTTCCTTGCGTGCAGCTTCTGGCTGGCGTCGGCCATGCACCTGCAAGGCCGCACAGCGGAAGCGCGCGCCCTGTTCGAGCGCCTGCTGGCGCTGTGCAACGACGTGGGCCTGCTGAGCGAGGAGTACGACCCCAAAGCCGGGCGCCTCACCGGCAACTTTCCCCAAGCGTTCAGCCACGTGGCGCTGATCAACACGGCGCTGACCCTGTCCGATGAGGCGATCGACCGCGCGGTGCCCGCGGCGCCTATTCCGCAGGCAGCGGATTGACCGCGGCCCGCGCCCGCCGCCCCGTCGCCAGCTTTTCCAGTGCCAGGTAGATCACCGGCGTCGTGTAAAGCGTCAGGATCTGCGACACGATCAGCCCGCCGCAGATCGCGATGCCGAGCGGCCGGCGGAACTCCGACCCAGTGCCGACCGCCAGCGCCAGCGGCACCGCGCCCAGGAGCGCTGCGAGCGTCGTCATGGTGATCGGCCGGAACCGTTCCCGGCAGGCTTCCAGGATCGCCGCATGCGGGGTCATGCCGCCGTCCCGCTCCGCTTCCAAGGCGAAATCGACCAGCATGATCGCGTTCTTCTTCACGATGCCCATCAGCAGCACGATGCCGATGATGGACAACACGTCCAGCTCGCCGCCCGTCACCAGCACGGCCAGCAGCGCCCCCAGCCCGGCCGAGGGCAGGGTCGAGATGATGGTCAGCGGGTGCAGCCAGCTCTCGTACAAAACGCCGAGCACGATGTAGATCGAGATGAGCGCCGCCCCGATCAGGAAGGGCTGGCTGGCCAGCGATTGCTGCAGGAACTTGGCGTTGCCCGCGAACTCGGTCCGCACCCCTTCCGGCATGCGCAGGTTGCGGGCCGCCTCCGTGACCAGGGCGATGGCGTCGCTTTGCGAGGTGCCGGGCAGCAGGTTGAAGCTGATGCTGGCGGACGGGAACTGCGCCTGGTGGCGCACCGCGAGCGGCGCGGTCGCGCGGTCCGTGCGGGTCACGCTGCTGATCGGCACCTGCTGCCCGCCTGCGCCGGGCACATACAGGTGGTCCAGCAGCGCCGGGTCCGTCTGCAAGCCCGGCAGCGTTTCCAGCACCACGCGGTACTGGTTGCGCTGCGTGTAGATCACGGAAATCTGGCGCTGCGAGTAGGCGTTGCTCAGCGCTGCATCGACCGCGCTCACCGGGACGCCGAGGCGGGACGCCGCTTCCCGGTCGATGGTGACGTTGGCCTGGGGACCCGGGCGGTCCTGGTCGCTCGACACGTCCTCGATCCCGCGCACGCCGCGCAGCGCCTCCTGTAGCCGCAGTGTCCAGGTCCGCAGCTCGTCCAGGTCCTGATCCAGCAGCACGAACTGGAACCCGGTGCCGCCCGACCGCCCGCCGCCGCGGAGGTCCTGTGCCGACCACAGATTGGTCTCGATGCCCGACATCTGCTTGAGTTTGGGCCGCAGCCGCTGCAGCACCTGCTCGCTGGTGATCTTCCGCTCGGCCAGCGGCTTCAGCGATACGGTGATCTGCCCGCGGTTGATGCTGGACCAGCCGCTGGTGATGCCGATGGTGCTGCCGACGCTGTCCACCGCCGGGTCGGACAGCAGGACGTCCACTACGCGCTTCTGCCGGGCGGCCATGGCGTCGAAGCTGATGTCGGGGCTGGCGGTGGTCATGCCCATCAGCAGCCCGGTGTCCTGGATCGGCAGGAAGCCCTTGGGGACATAGCCATACAGCTTGACGGTCGCGACCACGACCGCAAGCGTCACCAGCAGCATCAGCCGCCGCCAGCGCAGCGCCCAATTGAGGCTGCGAAGGTAGGCATGCTGCGCCCGGCTGAACCCGCGGTCCACGGTGCGGTCGATCCAGCCCCACAAGCCGCGCGGCGGCACGTGCGGTCCCATGAACCGCCCGCACATCATGGGGGTGAGCGTGAGCGACACGACCGCCGACAGCCCGATGGCCACCGCCAGCACGGTCGCGAACTCGTGGAACAGCTTGCCCAGGATGCCGCCCATGAACAGGATCGGGATGAACACGGCGACCAGCGAGATGCTGATCGACACCACGGTGAAGCCGATCTGCCGCGATCCCACCAGCGCCGCCTGCATCGGCGACAGGCCAAGCTGCTGGTGGCGGAAGATGTTCTCGATCATGACAATGGCGTCATCGACCACGAAGCCGACCGAGATGGTGAGCGCCATGAGCGAGAAGTTGTTGAGGCTGAAGCCCAGCAGGTACATCGCCCCCAGCGTGCCCGCGATGGAGAGCGGCACCGTCACCGCCGCGGCCAGCGTCGGCACCAGCCGGCGCATGAACAGCGCCACCACCATCAGCACCAGCGCGATGCTGATCAGCAGCGTCCATTCCACGTCCGCGACGCTGGCCCGGATGGTCGCGGTGCGGTCGGAGATGGTGTTCACGCGGATGTCGGGCGGTATCCACGCCAGCAACTGCGGCAGCGCCGCGCGCACCCGGTCCACCGTGTCGATGACGTTGGCCCCGGCGGTCTTGGTCAGCGTCAGCAGGATGGCCCGCTTGGTACCTTCCCAGGCCGCGAGCTTGGTGTTGGACACGCTGTTCAGCACCTCCGCCACGTCGCCCAAACGGACCGTGGCGCCGCCCGATGTTTTCAGCACCAGCCGGGCGTAGTCGGCGGCCTGGGTGATCTGGCCGTTCAGCTCGATGATCTCGGCGCGCAGCGGCCCTTGGAAGCCGCCGACCGGGCCGTTGACGTTGGCGCCGCGTATGGCCGTGTAAACGTCCTGGCTGCTGAGGCCCGCCGCCCGCAGCGCCGCCGGGTTGAGGCGCACGCGCACCGCGGGCTTCTCCGCGCCGTTCACCTGCACCGCAGCCACGCCTTCAATTTGGCTCAGCCGCTGCGCCAGGATCGTGTCGGCGGCGTCGAACACCTGCGCCGGGTTGAGAATGTCCGAGGTCATGGACAAGGTGAGGATCGGCGCTTCGGCCGGATTGAACTTGCGGTAGTACGGCCGGGTCGGCAGGTCGGAGGGCAGGTCGGTGTAGGCGGCGTTGATCGCGGCCTGCACGTCGTGGGCGGCGCCCTCGATGGGGCGGTCGATGTCGAACTGGATGACGATGGAGGTGCTGCCGGTGCTGCTGGTGCTGGTGATCTCGGTCACGCCCGGGATCTCGCCCAGGCGGCGTTCCAGGGGCGCGGCGATGCTGGCGGCCATGGTTTCCGGGTCCGCGCCGGGGCGCCCGGCGAACACCACGATGGTCGGGATGTCAACGGAGGGCAGCGGCGCCACCGGCAGGAAACGGACGGCGACCAAGCCGATCAGCAGCAGGCCGAACGCCAAGAGGAAGGTGGCGACTGGACGGTGGATGAACGGCGCGGAGATGTTCATTCTCCGATCACTCCGCGGGAGCCGCTGCCGCGGGCCGGGCGAAGCGCCGCCGGGTCCGCTCGAACGCCAGGTAGATCACCGGCGTCGTGTAAAGCGTCAGCACCTGGCTCAGCAGCAGCCCGCCCACGATGGTGAGGCCCAGGGGGTAGCGCAGCTCCGACCCGGTGCCGCTCTCGATCACCAAGGGCAGCGCGCCCAGCAAGGCCGCCGCGGTGGTCATCATGATCGGGCGGAAGCGCAGCAGGCACGCCTCGGTGATGGCGTCGGGCGGCGACAGGCCGCGGGTCCGCTCCGCTTCCAACGCAAAGTCGATCATCATGATCGCGTTCTTCTTCACGATGCCCATCAACAGCACGATGCCCACCAGCGCCACAAGCGACAGGTCCTGCCCGGCGAGCAGCAGCGCCAGCAGCGCGCCGATGCCGGCGGAGGGCAGGGTGGACAGGATGGTGACCGGGTGGATCGTGCTCTCGTACAGCACGCCAAGCACGATGTAGATCACCACCACCGCCGCCAGGATCAGCCACGGCTCGCTCGCCAGGCTGGCCTGGAACTCCGCCGCGTCGCCGGAATAGCTGCCGACGATGGTGCCAGGCAGGCCCATTTCCCGCTCCGCCTGCGCCACCGCGGCGACGGCGTGGCTGAGGCTCGACCCCGGCGCCAGGTTGAAGCTGATCGTCGTGGACGGGAACTGGCTTTGGTGCGTGACCGCGAGCGGCGCCGTGCCCCGGGTGATCGTGGCCACCGCCGACAGCGGCACCTGCGACCCATTCAGACCCGGCACGCGCAGCCGGTCCAGCGAGTGCGGGTCGGCCTGCCAATCGGGATCGGCCTCCAGCACCACGCGATACTGGTTGGCCTGGCTGAAGATCGTGCTGATCTGCCGCTGCCCGAAGGCGTCGTACAGCGTGTCCTGGATTTCCTGCATGGTGACGCCCAGCCGCATGGCCGCGTCGCGGTCCACCTGGATGCGGGTGGCGAAGCCCTCCGTCTGCTGGTCGCTCGCCACATCCTGCAGGTCCGGCATGGTGCGCAGCCGGGCGAGCAGCCGTGGCGCCCAGAGCGCCAGCTCTTCCGGGTCGGTGTCGATCAGGGTATACTGGAACTGGGTGCGGCTGATGCGGGTGCCGATCTGGATATCCTGCACCGCCTGCATGAACACCGACATGCCCGGCACGCCGGACATCGCCGCCTGCAGCCGGGCGATCACCGCGGGCGCCGGGTCGCGCTCCCGCCGCGGCTTGAGCGCGATGGTGAGCCGCCCGGTGTTGGGCGTCGCGTTGATCGTGCCGGCGCCCACGAATGACACGACGCCGGCCACCGCCGGGTCGCGCCGCGCCACCTCCGCAAGCTCGGTTTGCAGGACCGACATGCGCGGCACGGAGGCGCTTTGCGAGGCTTCCGTCACCGCGACGATCACGCCGGTGTCTTGCTGCGGCAGGAAGCCCTTGGGTGTCACCACATACAGCAGCACCGTGCCGACCAGCGTGCCCGCCGCCACCAGCAGCACGAGGCCCTGATAACGGAGCGCCACCGCGAGCGTGCGCTGATAGCCGCGGGTCAAGCGGACGAAGCCGTGCTCGAACCAGCCGGTCAGCCAGTTCGGCTTCGCGTCCGCCCGCAGCAGCCGCCCGCACATCATGGGGGTCAGCGTGAGCGACACCACGGCCGACACGACCACCGACGTGCTGAGCACCACCGCAAACTCGTTGAACAAACGGCCCACCACGCCGGTCATGAACAGCAGCGGGATAAACACCGCGACCAGGCTCACGGTGAGCGACACGATGGTGAAGCCGATCTGCGCCGCGCCGCGGTAGGCCGCTTCCAGCGGCGGCGCCCCGTCCTCGATGTAACGGACGACGTTCTCGATCATCACGATGGCGTCGTCCACCACGAAGCCGGTCGCGACCGTCAGCGCCATGAGCGACAGGTTGTCCAGGCTGTAGCCGCACAGCGCCATGACCCCGAAGGTGCCGATCAGCGACAGCGGCAGCGCTATCGCCGGGATCAGCGTGGCCCGCGCGCTGCGCAGGAACAGGAAGATCACGAACACCACCAGGCCGATGGACAGCATCAAGGTGAACTGCACATCGGCCACGGAGGCGCGGATCGTTTCGGTGCGGTCCACCACGACCGCCATCGTCACCGCCGCCGGGATCGCGCGCTGCAAGGCCGGCAGCGCGTCCTTAATCGCCGCCACGGTGGACACGATGTTGGCGCCGGGTTGGCGCTGGATGTCCAGCACCACGGCGGGGTTGCCGCTATACCAGCCGGCGACCCGGTCGTTCTCCACGCCGCCGATCACCGTGCCCACGTCCTCCAGCCGGACCGGCGACGCGTTCTTGTAGGCGATCACCAGGTCCTTGTAGGCCGCCGGCGTCACGAGCTGATCGTTGGCGCCCAGGGCAAAGGCCTGGCGCGGCCCGTCGAACCCGCCCTTGGCGCCGTTCACGTTGGCGGACGCCACGGCCGTCCGCACGTCCTCCATCGACAGGCCATAGGCCGCGACCCGCGCCGGATCGACCCGCACCCGCACCGCCGGGCGCAGCCCGCCCTGCACCGTGACCTTGCCCACGCCGTCGATCTGGCTGAGCTTCGGCTGCAGCAGCGTGTCGGCGGCGTCGCTGATCCGGTCGATGGTGATACTGTCGGAGGTCAGCGCGATGGACAGGATCGGCGCATCGGCCGGGTTCACCTTGGCGTAGATGGGCGGGTAAGGCAGGCTGACCGGCAGCGTGCCGGCGGCAGCGTTGATCGCCGCCTGCACGTCCTGCGCCGCGCTGTCCAGCTTGCGGCTCAGGTTGAACTGCAGGGTGATCTGGCTGGTGCCCTCGCTGCTGGTGCTGGTCATGGTGGACAGCCCGGTGATCTGCCCGAACTGCCGCTCCAGCGACGCGGTGATCAGCGTCGCCACCGTGTCCGGCCCGGCGCCCGGCAACTGCGTCGTCACCTGGATCGTCGGGAAATCCACCGTGGGCAGCGCCGCCACCGGCAATGTCCGGTAGCCCAGCACGCCCCCCAGCAGCACGGCCAAGGCCAGCAAGCAGGTCGCGACCGGCCGCGCGATGAAGGGGGCGGAGATGTTCATCGGACCGACCTGCCGTCAGACCTGTCCGGCTGCCGCTGCCTGCGTCGCTGCGATCTCGCTGTCCAGCGCCCGAACGCGAGCCATCGAGGGCCGGCCCGCGATCCGGGCGACATAGGCCGCAACATCAGCCTGCTCCGGCACCAGCTTGAATTGGGTGGTCCAGCCCAGAGCCGTGCCCCACAGCACATCCGCGGCCGAGAACCGCTCTCCGAGTAGATAGGGTCCGCGGCCGAGCTGGGCGGTCAGCGTGCCGAACATGGTGTCGAAATCCCCGTAGGGCGACATGGACGCGCGCCCCGGTTCTCGTTGCATCGCCCGGTCCACAAGTGCCGGCTCAAAGGCCGAGCCGTAGAAGAACAGCCAGCGTAAATACGGCCCGCGCAGCGGATCGCCGATGGGGGGCGCCAGGCCCGCCGCTGGGAATGCATCGGCGAGGTAAAGGGAAATGGCACCCTGCTCTGTCACCAGCGCTCCGTTGTGCGTGATGGCCGGCACCTTGCCCATTGGGTTGATGGCCAAATAGGCGGGCTGGCGATGCTCTCCCGCCTCCATGTTGAGCACATGCAGCCGATAGTTCACGCCCAACTCGTCAAGCAGGATGCGTGTGCCAAACGACCGCGTATTGGGCGAGTGATACAGAGTCAGCGTCGGATTGGTGTCCATGTTTCCCTCCGTCAAGAACTCGACCGGCCGCGGCGCTGCGCGATGCCGGGCGCGCTCCGTTCCTTGGGCACGGCGTCCGGGGCGTTGCCGTCCGGCCCGGCCACTGCGACCTTGCCGCCGTCCGTCAGCCGCTGCGCGCCATCCACCACGACCTGCTCGCCGGAGCGCAGGCCGTCCGCGACCACGCTCACCTGGTCGTCCTCGTGCCCCACCGTGACCGTCCGTCGCTGCGCCACGTTGCCCGGCGCGATCACGAACACGAACGCGCCGCGCGGCCCGCGCTGCACGGCGGCGGTGGGCACCGTGACCACGCTGCGCCGGGTTTCGGCCAGCATGCGGACGTTCACGAAGCCGCCGGGCCACAGCAGCAGCTTGTCGTTGGGAAAGGTCGCCTTGAGCTTGATCGTGCCCGTGGCGGGATCGACCTGATTGTCCAGCACGGCGAGCTGGCCGCGGTCCAGCGGGTCCCCCGCAGCGCCGCCGCCCTGCTTCAGCGCCAGCACCTCCGGCATCCCGTCCTGCATCGCGCTCGCCACGGTCGGCAGCGCCTGCTGCGGAAGGGTGAACACGACGGAGATCGGCTTCAATTGGGTGATCACCGTGAGCGGCACGGTGTCGCTGGGCCGGGCGATGTTGCCGTTGTCCACCTGGCGAAGCCCGATCCGCCCGTCAATGGGCGCCTTGATCTCGGTGTAGCTGAGCTGGGTGCGCGCCGTGTCGATCTGCGCCTGGTCGCCGCGCACCTGCGCTTCCAACTGCGCGGCCTGGGCGCGGGCGGTGTCCACCTGCTGCGCGCTGCTGTAGTTGTTGGCGGCGAGCTTCGCGTAGCGCCCGACATCCAGCCGGGCGTTGGCCAGGTTTGCCTCGTCCTGCTGCTTTTTCGCCACGGCGGAATCAAGGCTGGCCTGGTAGGGCCGCGGGTCGATGCGGGCCAGGAGGTCGCCGGTTCGCACGTCCTGCCCTTCGCGGAACCGCACCTCGATCAGCGGGCCTTCCACCATTGGGCGGACGGACACCAGGTTGAACGCCTGCACCGTGCCGAGGCCGTCGAGGTAAACCGGAACGTCCCGCGTTTCGCTCCGCGCGGTCAGCACCGGGATCGGCGCTGCCTCATCCCCGCTGCCGCCGCCGCCGCCGCGGCGCCGCCCGCTGCCGCCACCGCCGGCATGCTCCGTCGCCGCCGGGCGGAACCAGAAGTAATACCCGGCGCCGCCGGCCGCGCCCAGCAGCACAAGGATCAGCAGAATGCGCTTGATCATGGCCGGATCCCCAGGGACGCCACCGCGGCTTGGGTCCAGCCGCCGCCCAACGCCTTGTAAACGTTCACCAATGCCTGGAACCGCGCCAGCCGGATCTGGGTCAGCAGGTCCAGGTCGTTGTAAAGGGTCACTTGCGTGTTGAGCGACGTGATGATGTCGATGGTCCCCGCTTGAAGCTGCGCTTGCGCAATGTCGGCCGAGCGCTGCGCCACCGCGATGGCTTGGCGTTCCAGCTTTTCCTGCTCGGTCGTGTAGCGCAGCGCCGCCAATGATTGTTCCACATCCGTGAAGCTTTGCAGCACCGCCCGGCGGTAATCCGCCAGCAGCTCGTCGTACCGGCCCTTCGCTTGGTTGAGCTGCCCGCGGCGCAACCCATTGTCAAAGATGGTCTGCGTCAGGTTGCCGGCAAGCTGCGCCACCAGCGTGCCCGGCCCCGTGATGGTTGACAGCACCGTGCTGGTCAGCCCACCCGAGGCGGTGAGCTGTACGCTCGGGAAGAACGCAGCGCGGGCGGCGCGGATGTTGGCGTTCTCCGCTTGGAGCTGCGCTTCCGCGCTGGCCACGTCCGGCCGCCGGGCCAGCAACTCGCTCGGCAGGCCGGGCGCCACCAGCGGCAAGGGCAGCTTTTCCAGAGACCCGCCCCGGATCGCCTGCCGCTCCGGCGCCACCCCGGACAGGATGCCGAGCGCGATCCGCTGCTGCTCGATCTGGTTGCGCAGGTTCGGCAGCCCCGCGCGCTGCCCGGCCACCAGCGCTTCCTGCTGCGACACGTCCAACGCGTTGGAGGTGCCGACTGTCAGCCGCGCCCGGAACGCGCCCAGGATGCGCTCTGCGTCGCGCAGGTTGCGCTCGGCGACGGCCAGCCGGTCCTGCCCGGCCAGCACCTGGAAATAGGTGTTGGCCACGGAGGTCACGACGTTGAGCGCCACCGTCGCCTGGTCGAAGCGCGTCGCGACCGCGTTGGCCTGCGACGCCTGGGCCAAGGCGCGGTTGCGGCCCCAGAAGTCCAGGTCGTAGGATACCTGCAGCGCCCCCTGGTAAACCCGGCCGTCGAAGTAGCGCCGCCCTGATCCCGTCCGCGGGATGGGCGCGCCAGTGACGGGATCAACGGTGAAGCTCGACGTGCCGCCGCTGCCCTGGATGCCGGTGCGGCGGTAGCTTTCGCTGACGGTGGCGTCGAGCGTCGGCAGCAAAGGCGCGCCGCTGATCCGCACCTGGGCGTCCGCCTGCACGATGCGGGCCGCCGCCGCGGCGAGGTCGTTGTTGTAGGCCCGGGCGCTGGCGATCAGCGCGTCCAGCTCCGCGGAATGGAAGTTGCGCCACCATTCCTCGGGGGGCCAGGCGGCCTCCGCCGTGTCGGCGGTGGCGCGGAACGCCGGCGGCACGTCGAGCGCCGGACGCTGGTAGAACGGCCCCAGGCTGCACCCGGCCAGCGCCGCCAACGCCAGCACGGCCGCAAACTCGCCGAAGCCGCAGGGCGGTTTGCGGCTGCCTTCGCGTTTCGGCGAGGCTGCAAACGCTTCGCGTTTCAGCGAGGCCGCAGCCGTCAAGCGGCTTGCCGGCGCCCCGGATGCGCCGGCCCGCCACCCCAAACGATGCTTCACCGCGGGCCCGAGTTCTGCGTGGTTTCGGCGAGCTTCGCGCGCCCTTCCGGCGACAAGGTGCCGATGGCCGCGAGCAGGGTGTCGCCGAACCGGCCGGAGGTTTCCACCAGGCGGGCCTGATAGGCCGCCATCCGCTCATGGACGACGTTCTCATTGTAGGGAGTCTGCGCGATGCTGCGGGCAAGGTCGGCGCGGGCGTCGGCCATGCGGTGCCGGGCGCTGTCGAACCAAGGCCGCTCGTGGTCCAGCGCGGCGCGGAACCGGGCGGCGTCGGCCGGCGGCAGGTCGCGCGCCATGCGCTCCGCGGCGCCTGCAAGGCCCGGCCGATGCGGCGGCTCCATCACGAAGCGGGCGCCGGCCAGCGCCACGGCGACCAGCACCGCCGCGGCGCGCGGCAGGTGGACC
>CALMVT010000380.1 GCA_937873175.1 uncultured Acetobacteraceae bacterium
GGGCGTGGCCGTCCGCACCGCGTGGGAACCGGGGCCGCTCTGGCACCCGGGCGTGGCATTCAGCGCCAAGACGCTGCTCGAGGTCGCGGTGGTGCTGCTTGGCGCGTCGGTCAGCGCGCGCACGGTGCTGGCGCTCGGGCCTGAACTTTTGGCGGGCATCGTCCTGGTGGTCGCGGTGGCGATCTCGACCAGCTACGGGATCAGCCGCGCGTTCGGCCTGCCGCAGCGCATGGCGATCCTGGTGGCGTGCGGCAACTCGATCTGCGGCAACTCGGCCATCGCAGCCGTGGCTCCGGTGATCGGCGCCGACGCGGACGATGTCGCATCCTCGATCGCCTTCACGGCCGTGCTCGGCGTGGTGGTCGTCCTCCTGCTGCCTTTGCTGGTGCCGGCTCTGCTGCTGTCGCTGACGCAGTATGGCGTGCTCGCGGGGCTGACAGTGTATGCGGTGCCGCAAGTGCTCGCGGCGACGCTGCCAATCGGCGCGCTGAGCAACCAAGTGGGCACCGTGGTCAAGCTGGTGCGCGTGCTGATGCTCGGCCCCGTCGTGCTCGGCCGGTCGCTGCTCACCCGCCGCTTGCGCGAAGAGACCGACGAGGCGCCGCCGCATGTGACCGCCGGCGATCGCCCAAGGGCCGGCGGACCGGCGCTGCAAGAGATGGTGCCATGGTTCATCGTCGGCTTCCTGGTCGTGCTCGCAATCCGCTCGTCCGGCCTGATCCCGCCGTCGCTGCTGGCGCCGGTCGCCACCATCGCGAACCTGCTCACGACGGTTTCGATGGCGGCCCTTGGGCTCGGGGTGGACGTGCGGGTCGTGGCCCAGGCCGGGTTGCGCGTCACCGGCGCCGTGACGCTGTCGCTGGCGGTGCTGGGCGCGATCAGCCTCGGCCTGATCCGGCTGCTCGGGGTTGCGTGAGCGGGAAGAGGTGGCGCATCTCCAAACGTTTTTGGAGCCTGGCGGGAACGCCATGGCCCGTTTGCACCCACTTACGAGCACCTGTTCGAGCTTTCCAGCAGAGTTGAGGGCGCAACGAAAGCGTCTCAGGCGCCGATCTCAGTTGGGCTACCCTTGCAAGACGGTGCTACATTGCACTTCACAGCGCGAATGCTGGGTCAAGCCCTGGTTGGCAATGTACACGTGCACGACCGTACCTGGGCTCGCACAGCCGTCGCGTTTGATTCCGGACTGCGTTGGATCATCTCCCCCTCAGCGAGCGCCTTTGCGGTCCAGGCCTTTGACGCTTTCGAGGCCGATTGCGTTCTTGATCGCGGCTGCCTCGAAGTTGGTGCCGACCGCATTGGCGCCTGTCAAATTTGCCCCGGCAAGGTTCGCGCCGATGAAATCCGCCTGATGCAGGTCGGCGCCGGTCAGGTCCGCGCCGGACAGGTTGGTGAAGCGAAGCAGCGCGTTGCCGAGTTCCGCACCGGTGAGGTTGGCCCTGGTCAGGTTCGCGCCGGGGAACTCGGCGCGCATCAGTCCCATCAGCGCGTTGAAGAAGTCGGCTTTTAGGCGACAGAGTTTGGTTGAAGGCTGACGGCGAGCACCGCGATCTGATCTGCGCTGGCGGCGACGAGGAGCAGAATGCACCCATCATCCCCGGTCGGCATGGCGCCAAACCAGACTGAAACCCGTGCTCGGAACCCCCGCGGGGTTTCGGCACCGGTCAGCAGGCGCATGATCAATCCCAGGTTATATCCGGCGACATGGATCAGGTAGCGCTTGTGCACGTTCTCGCGGCCACGCAGCCAGGTCCGGCGCATGCCGCCACGATCCAGGACCAGTGCAAAACTGCGTTCCACGAGTTCGGCGCGCAGCTTGAACGCCTGCCGGGCCACTTCGGACAGCAGCCGGGCGCGGTTGTTGTAGACCGCACGGCGCGCGTCGTCGTCGCCATGCCAGCGCAGGAACCCGTCGCGCCGAGGCTCGGACACGCGGCTCTTCCACGGCCCGTCCTCCATCGCCTTCAGGCCCGCGCGGGAATGGTAGCCCTTGTCGGCGACCAACTCGGCAGGCGCCCCGGGCGTCGGTTCCGCATCAACGGCGGCAAGATGCGTCGCCGCGCTCGCCAGCGTGCCGGGCAGGGTCGCGGTGTCGCCCTGGTCGGCGGGGTGCATCTCGGCTGCCACCACCGCGCCGGTGTCCAGGTCCACCGCGTGCTCCGGCTTGTAGGCCAGGTGCGTGCGGTCATCCTTCATCCGGGCAATCCGCGCATCCGGGTCGCTGGGGCTTTCCCAATCCGTGTTGGACAGCTTCTTGCCCTTGCGGCCGCGGTCCAACCGGATCAGATCGTCCGCCGTGGGGGTCTCGATGCCGCTTTCGGCGGCCATGCGCCGCAGCATCTCGCGGTAGGTCTCGCCGCCCTCGCGCCGCACGATCGCGCGCAGCGCCGCGTTGGCCTCCATCGTCGAACCGTCGATGCCGATCCGCTCGCCGCGGACCAGGCCATGCTCGGCCAGACGCTGCAGCACCCAGGTGAAGACCTGGTCGTGCAGCTCAAGCGGCAGGCGCGAGCGGGTGCGGCTCAGCCAGGAATGGTCGGGCACCGGCTCGCGTTCGCCCAGCCGCAGGAACTCGCGCAGCGACAGGCTGTCCGAGCAGCGCCATTCCAGCCCGCGCTCGCTGTCGATCCCCTCGAAATAACCGACCAGCAGCATGCGGAAGTAGCGTCCCGGCGGCAGCGACGGACGGCCCCGCCGCGCTGCGTAGAGTGGGGCGCACACGCCCTCCACGAACCCGTCAAAGCCCGCCGCGATCAGCTCCGCCTGCAGCCGGTCGTAGAAGGCGTGCCCGGGTGAACGCGGCAGCTCCGCCCACGACACCATCATGTCCGACTGGCGTTCCCGTTGCCGTCCCAGCGCCATCCGCTACCAGCCATCCTTGTCAGGGGAGCAAGGAGTCAAGCCAAGCCGATTTCGTCAACGGGCTGCTAAGCTGCGCCACATCGGCTTGGCGAACAGCCACAAGCTTGCTTTGTTTTGTTTTCGTATCTAATGTGTTGTCCTGCTTTGTGGGACAGGCGGCAATGGCGAACGCGAAGTGGACGGCGGGGGGCAACAGCTCCTGGTACCTCGGGGCGAACTGGTCTACGGGCCTGGTGCCGGGCGGCGCGGGCGCTATGGGCGACAGCGCAACCATCGACGCGCCGGGCTTCTACACTGTCACGGTCGGCGGGGTAGCAGGCACAACCGTCGATACGGTGAACCTGAACTCCTCCACCGCGACGCTTGCCGTCACGACACCGGGCCTCGCGGTGAATACGGCGCTCAACCTGAACAGCGGCCGGCTGCTGCTGAACGGCACGCTCAAGGGCGGCACCCTGGCGATGAACGGCGGCGTGATCATGCGCAACGACGACGCCGCCCTGGACGGCGTGCGCGTGTTGGGCACCCTCGACCTCTCGACCCCCTACAACTACAATGGGCTGACCCTGCTGAACTACGGCCAGCTCACGCTGCTGAACAACACGAGATTCGTGGCGGGGGATGGCAAGTCGCCGGGCTTGATCCGGGTCGGCGGTTCGGCGTTGACCTTCGGCAACTCGGCGCTGTTTGACAACGCGGCGATCGACTTCCTCGCGGGCTATCGCACGGCCAGCTACCTGAACCTCGGGACCGACCTGGACGGCGTGGGCGAGACTGTCACCTTCGGCCAGCACGCCGTGCTTGACGTGGCGGCGAAAACGTCCGTCACGCTGGGCGGCAACGGCACGCTGGTCAATGGCGGCACGATCAACGTGGCGGGCACGCTGACCGTGGACCTGCAAGCGAACCTGGCCCAGGCCGCCCAGTCCGGCACCGTGACGCTGCAGGCGGGCGGCACGCTGGCCTTTGCGGCGCAGACGGTTTACGCCGGCACGATCGCATTCAACGCGGCAGGCGCCCAGCTCCAGTTCCAAAGCCCCGGCGCCGTGAGCGCGACGCTGCAGGATTTCCGGGCTGGCGACAGCATCGACCTGCAAGGCCTGGCCTACGGCGGCGACGTCGCCCTCAGCTTCCTGGGCGGGGCGCTTCAGGTCAGCCAAGGGGGTGCCCTGGTTGGCCGCTTCCAGCTCACCGGGGGTCCGGCGTCCTACGGCGTGGGCCAGTTCAGCCTGGCCGACGACGGAGCCGGCGGCACCCTCCTTTCGACCACGCACGTGCTGAATAACTATCCCGACTTCGACGCAACCTATTACCTGGCGCACAACCCCGATGTCGCCAAGGCCGGCGCCGATCCGCTGCAGCACTACGTGACCTATGGCTGGAAGGAAGGCCGCGACCCCAGCGCATACTTCAGCACGACCTACTACCTGGCGCACAATCCCGATGTCGCCAAGTCCGGCGTCAATCCCCTGTTGCATTTCGAGTACAACGGCTGGCGGGAAGGGCGTAACCCAGGGGCGAACTTCAGTCTTGCCAAATACCTATCGGCTAATCCGGACGTGAAAGCGGCCGGGGTCGATCCGCTGCAGCAGTTCCTCACCGTCGGCCAAGCCCAGGGCCGGGTCGCCTACCCGGTCGCGTCGCCTGCGGACCTGCTGGTGGATAGCCCCTGGTATCTGGCGCAACACCCGGACGTTGCGGCCTCGGGAGAGGATGCGAGCGCCAACTACCACCGCGTGGGCTGGAAACTCGGGTACAACCCAGACCAGTTCTTCGACACGAAGTATTACCTCAAGATGAACCCGGACGTGGCCGCCGCCGGGGTGGACCCGTTGACGCATTTCGACGCCATGGGCTGGAAGGAAGGCCGCCAGCCGTCGCTGGCGTTCAACGACGCCAAATACTTGGCGCAATACCCCGACGTGGCTGCGGTCAAGATTGACCCGCTGCTGCACTACATGACCAACGGCCGGGCGGAGGGGCGGATGACGTTCATCAACGCGCCGCAGGCGACGGGCGCGCCGGACCCGCTGGTGGGCCGGACGTACTACTTCGGGCAGTTCGCGACCATCGTGCCGGCCGCCGCCGACGCCACCGCCAGCTACGACCAGACGGGATGGCGTGTCGGCCTGAACCCCGATGCCTACTTCAACACGAACTACTACCTCGCCCACAACCCGGACGTCCGCGCCGCAGGCGTCAATCCGCTAAAGCATTACGAGACCTTTGGCTGGAAGGAGGGGCGCGACCCCTCAGCCGCCTTCTCGACGAACAAGTACCTGGCCGCCTATGCGGACGTGCGAAACAGCGGGAGCGATCCGCTGACCAGCTTCGTCACGACCGGCCAAGCGCAGGGTCGAACCGCTTTCGCTGTGTTGACCTGACCGCCCGTACTTTCCTCCACTTGGAGGTGCATGTTTGGTTCCGGAATGAGATAGTCCGCGTTGATTCTGGATACGGATGGGAGGCTGGCCCGAAAATTCACGCCGCGAGCTGGATTGTCGGGTGGCCAAAGCGCCCGTCCAGCACTGCGGCCCTGACCTGAAGCACGCGATGAGCGCTGCGGGGCGACCAGCGCGCATCTGCCGCCGTTTGTTCATGCGGGCACTGACCAGGTTGTTGACCGTCCCTTCCGCGCGTGAGGTCGAGATCGGCTGGCCGGCCCGGTGACGCTGGTCGTAGTCGATCAGCGCGCCCTCGTTGTTCTCGATGTAGCTGCGCAGCTCCGTGCAGCGTGCGGCCAGGCGCCTGGCCTTGGCTTCGACGCCGGGTTCGTCCAGCGCGATGGCATC
>CALMVT010000381.1 GCA_937873175.1 uncultured Acetobacteraceae bacterium
CCACCGCGCCGGACGGCGTGCGCGGCCGGGCGAACGGCCTGCTGGCCCGGCTGAACGAGACGGCGCCCGCGCCCAGCTCGGACCCTGCTTCTCCGCCGGCGCCACGGGGATGAAGCGCCGCGCCGTGCTGCTGCTGCCGCTTGCCGCGGCGGCATGCAGCACCATCGACAGCCTGCTCAGCGACAGCAAGGAGCCGCTTCCGGGCAAACGGGAGACCGTCGGTGCGACGCGGCGCGGCCTGGAAGCCGACCCGGCGGATCAACGGCCCGTGACCGTGCCGCCGCCAACCGCCACGCCGGACTGGCCGCAGGCGGGCGGAACCGTCACCCACGCCGTGGGCCATGTGCAGGTCGAGGGCCTGGCGCCGAACTGGCGGGCCAGCATCGGGGAAGGCGGGGGCTACCGCGCCAAGATCACCGCGCAGCCGGTCGTCGCAGGCGACCGGGTGTTCACCATGGACAGCGACGCGGTGGTGTCGTCGTTCGACCTCGCGACCGGCCGCCGCATCTGGCGGACCGAAACGCAGGACGATAAGGACCGCAGCACCAACGTGGGCGGCGGGATCGCGACGGTGGACGGCGTCGTCTACGTCAGCACCGGACGGGCGGACGTGCTGGCGCTCGATGCCGGGGCCGGGGCGATCCGCTGGCGCAAGCCGATTGGCTCGCCCGCGCGCTCCGCGCCCACAGTGGCGGATGGGCGGCTGTATGTGACGACGATCGACGACAAGCTGATCGCCCTTGATGCCGCGGAGGGCGACCGGGCTTGGGCCTACCAGGCGGCGGCCAGCGCCACCACCGTGCTCGGCCAGGCGGCGCCGGCCATCAGCGAGGGCTTGGTGGTAACGGGGTTCGGGTCGGGCGACCTCGCGGCGGTGCGGGCGGAAAGCGGCGGCCTGGCCTGGAGCGACAGCCTGGCCTCCTCGCGCGGGCGCAACAGCCTGGTGGACCTGTCGGCGATCAGCGGGCTGCCGGTGATCGACCGGGGCCGGGTTTACGCGGTGGGCGTGGGCGGACTGCTGGTGTCGCTCGACCTGCGCTCCGGCCGGCGGCTGTGGGAACGCGAGGTCGGCGGCAGCGAAACGCCGTGGCTCGCGGGGGATTGGCTGTTCGTGCAGACGCTCGACCAGTCGCTTGCGGCCATCGGGCGGGACGATGGGCGGGTGCGCTGGGTGGTCGATCTGCCGCGCTACGACGACCCGGAGAAGCGCCGCGACCGGCTGTTCTGGACCGGCCCGGTGTTGGCGGGCGGGCGCCTGGTGCTGGCCGGCAGCAACGAGACGGCGCTCTCGGTCAGCCCCGAGGACGGCCGCATCCTAGGGCAGCAGAAGCTGCGCGGGCCGGCCGCCGTGGCGCCCATGGCCGCGGCGGGCACGCTGTTCATCGTGACCGACGACGGCACCTTGCAGGCGTTCCGATGACGGATGTTCCGTCCGCCGGGCTTCCCGTGGTCGTCATCGCCGGGCGGCCCAACGTCGGCAAGAGCACGCTGTTCAACAAGCTGGCCGGGCGCCGCTTCGCGATCGTGTCCGACACGCCCGGCGTGACCCGGGACCGCAAGGAGGCGGAGGGCCTGCTGCGCGGCAAGCGCGTGCGCTTGATCGACACCGCCGGGCTGGAAGAGTCGGCGCCCGACACGCTGCCGGGCCGCATGCGCGCCTCGTCGGAAGCGGCGGTGGCCTTGGCCGACCTGATCGTGTTCGTGGTGGATGCCCGCGCCGGCGTCACCCCGGCGGACAGCCACTTCGCCGCCTGGCTGCGACGCCAGGGCCGTCCAGTGCTGCTGGTCGCCAACAAGGCGGAGGGCCGGGCCGGCGCGTCGGCGGCGCTGGACGCTTACAGCCTGGGCCTGGGCGAGCCACTGGCGATGTCGGCGGAGCATGGGGAAGGGCTGTCCGAGCTGATGTCGGAGATCGCCGACCGGCTGCCGGCGCCCCATGAAGCCGATGACGGCGACGCGCGCCCGTTGAAGCTCGCCATCGTCGGCCGGCCCAATGCCGGCAAATCCACCTTGCTGAACCGGCTGCTGGGCGAGGAGCGGATGATCACCGGGCCGGAACCCGGCCTGACGCGCGACGCGGTGGCGGTGCCGCTGCGCGACGCGCACGGCCCCATCGAGCTGGTCGATACCGCCGGGCTGCGCCGCAAGGCGCGGGTGGAGCAGCCATTGGAGAAGATGTCGGTCAGCGCCAGCATCGAGGCGCTGAAGATGGCGGAGGTCGTGGTGCTCTGCGTCGATGCCACGGAAGGGCTGCACGAGCAGGACCTGCAGATCGCGCGGCTGGTCGAGCGGGAAGGCCGGGCTTGCGTGCTGGCGCTGAACAAGTGGGACGCGGTGGCCGACCGCACCGCCGCGCGCCGGGCGGTCAGCGATCGGCTGGAAACCAGCCTGGCACAGATGAAGGGCATCCCCGTGGTGAACCTGTCGGCGCTGACCGGCGCGGGCGTGAACCGGCTGCTGCCGGCGGTGCGGGCGGTGCACGACACCTGGAACAGCCGGGTGGCGACCGGGGCGCTGAACCGCTGGTTCGAGGACGCGCTGGAACGCCACGCGCCGCCGCTGGTGGACGGGCGGCGGCTCAAGCTGCGCTACATCACCCAGGCCAAGGCCCGCCCGCCGACCTTTATCGCCTTCGGCACGCGGGCGGAGCAGATGCCGGAAGACTACCAGCGCTACATGGTAAACAGCCTGCGCGAAAAATTCGACCTGCCCGGCGTGCCGATCCGGCTGCTGCTGCGCGGGACGAAGAACCCTTACGCGGAGGAGTAAGGGCGGCGTTTGCCCTAACGTTTCCGCGCCACCTTGCGCCCGCGCGGCGGCGGGTCCGGCGGCAGATAGGCGAGCGCTTCGTCCATTGTCCACGGGTTGATCTCGGGAAACCGGTTCTCCGGGACGCCGGTGTCCACGGCGGCCAGACGCCGGGCACGGGGGTATGCGTCGGCATAGATGGCCGGCAAGTGTTGCCGCATGTCCGGATGCTGCTTGATCAGCGCCTGGGCTTCGTCTTGCTGCACGGCGATGGTGTACAGCTAGCTTCGCGTGAGCTTATCCGGCTGCACCATGACTTTGAGCATGTGCTGCAACAGGACGCGCAACGCGCTCCCAAGCGCGCGCATTTCCGAGATCGCCATGTCGGTCAGCAAGTCGGCGAGCGATTGCTGGTCGAGGGTGTCGAGGCGGCCCGCGCGCCGCAGGTCGGCCTGTTGCACAAGCCATTCATACTCACCGGGCTCCTTGTGGATCACCCGCGCCGCAGGCTCCGGCGCCGTTTGCATCCGTTCTTTCAATTCCTTCGGCTCCGGGTTCGCCATGCGGCCAGGATAGCAGGCGCTGACCGGAGAGCGAAGCGGCCCGGCATGCCCTGCACGTTGGAATGGATACGCAACCCGACCGGATGCTTGCACGTTGCCGGGCAAAGGAGGGGCATATGGCAAACTCGGCAGAACGGTCCGACCCGGCGCTTTGGGAGCGGGTGAAGCATGAGGTCACGGCAGGCGACAAGGGCGGCGATCCCGGCGAGTGGTCCGCCCGCAAGGCGCAACTGGCGGTGCAGCGCTACAAGGCGGAAGGCGGCGGCTACAAGGGGCGCAAGACCGCCGACAACCACCTGGCGCAATGGACCAAGGAGGAATGGGGCACCAAGTCCGGCAAGGACAGCAAGGCGGACGGCGAGCGCTATTTGCCCAAGAAGGCGCGCGAAACGCTGACCGACAAGGAATACGCAAACACCACCGCGAAGAAGCGAGCCGACACGAAAAAGGGCAAGCAGCACTCCGCCCAGCCGCATGACATCGCCGCGAAAACGGCCGATGCCCGCTTGGCCGAGTTGCCACGTGCCGAGCTGCTGAAGCGTGCCGCCCAGCACAAGGTCGCCGGGCGCTCCCGGATGAAGAAGGACGAGCTGGTGCAAGCCCTCAGCCACCACGCATCGGGCCACCGCGCATGACCGCCGCGCACGATCCCAAGGACACGCAGCGCGAGTTCCGCGAGGTCGTGAACATGACCCGGGCGGCGCTGCGGCGCTGGCTTCAAACCGACGAAAGCAAGGCGGTCGGCATGACGCCCGGGGGCGAGCGGGTCACGGAGCCGGGCCGCGCTGAGTCGGTCGGGCACCACATGGGCGACCGCATTCTGGCGCTGAAGGAAACGCCCGCCGCCAAGCTGACGGAGGACGACTACGCCGACATGCGCAAGGTGATCGGCTACGTGCACCGCCACACGGCGCAGCGCCCGGCGGGCGACATCGAGGACTCGCGCTGGCGTAAATCCCTGATGAACTGGGGCCATGACCCGATGAAATAGTGGGGCAGTTCACAAAATCCGGCTTGCAAACCGTCCCCTGAGACCGGACGGTGCGGGCCGGGACAGGGTTCTGCCTGTTCCTCAACGCGAAGCCTGCCGGGCGCGGGCCATATGGGGGAGCCGCCATGGACCTTGAATCCCGCACGATCGCGCGCGTGACCAAACGCCTCGTGCCGTTCCTGATCGTTTGCTACTTCGTGGCGTATCTCGATCGGGTGAACGTCGGCTTCGCGGCACTGACGATGAACAAAGACCTCGGGCTGACGGCGCAGGCGTACGGGATCGGCGCCGGCATCTTCTTCCTCAGCTACTTCCTGTTCGAGGTGCCGTCCAACCTGTTCCTGGAGCGGTTCGGCGCCCGGAAGTGGATCGCGCGCATCATGTTCTCCTGGGGGTTGCTGTCCATGGCGACGGCGTTCATCCCGCAGATCTCGGCGGCCACCGGGCAATCGGTGACGACCGTGTTCTACACGATCCGCGTCCTGCTGGGCGTCGCCGAGGCCGGGTTCTTCCCGGGGATCATCTTCTACCTGACGCTCTGGTTCCCGGCGGCGTATCGCGGGCGGATCATCGGCTACTTCATGGCGGCGATCCCGCTCAGCAGCGTCATCGGCTCGCCGATCTCCGGCCAACTGCTCAACCTCGGGGGTCTGGCGGGCCTGGCCGGGTGGCAGTGGCTGTTCATCATCGAGGCGGTGCCGGCGCTGCTCCTGGCCGTCGTCGTGTTCTTCTACCTGACCGACCGCCCGGCGGACGCGAGGTGGCTGCCGCCGGACCAGCGCGCCTGGCTGGCCCGGCGGCTCGACGACGAGCACCGCCAGCGGGTCGCGGCGCAGCACTTCTCGGTGCTGCAAGCCCTGGGCAACACGCGGGTGCTGTTGCTTTCCTTCGTGTATTTCGGCGCGGTGGCGTCCAACTACAGCCTGGGCTTCTTCCTGCCGCAGATCGTGCGGGACTTCGGCCTTAGCTTCGGATGGACCGGGGTGGTCGCGGCCATCCCCTACGTGGCGGGCACCCTGGGCATGGTGTATTGGGGCCGGCACTCGGACCGCACGGGGGAGCGGCGGGAGCACACGGCCCTGGCCGCGCTGGTGGCCGGCGCCGGCATCGCGGCCTCCACGCTGATCGACGACCCCACGGGCAAGATGATCGCCTTGTCCATCGCGGGCTTCGGCGTGTTCGCGGTGCTGCCGGTGTTCTGGACGCTACCGACGGCATTCCTGAGCGGGTCGGCGGCGGCGGGCGGCATCGCCATCATCAACTCCATCGGCAACCTGTCGGGGTTCGCCGGGCCGTTCGTGATGGGCAAGATGAAGGACGCCACCGGGTCCTACACGGTGGGGCTGCTGGCCGTGTCGGCCACAGTGTTCCTCGCCATGCTGGTCGCGCTGTCGCTGTCGCACGAGGCGAAGCTGGAACAGGTGGAGTCGGATCGGGAAACGGAGCCGCTGCGGCAGGCGGCTGATTAGTGGGGTTCAGCGCCCCACGACCTGCCCATGCAGGGTGAGCGCCGGGTCGCATAGGTCGGCCAGCGGCCCGGCTACATCCCCGGGCTTGGCGAGCTTGCTTCGGTCCTCGCCCGGCATGGCCTCGGCGCGCAGCTTGGTGGCGACAATGCCGGGGTCGAACAGGTTGACGCGCAGGGGGGTGGTCGCGACCTCCTGCGCCCAGCTCGTCACCAGATGCTGCATCCCCGCCTTGGTCGCGCCGTAAGCGCCCCAATAGGCGCGGGGCGCGGAGACGACGCCCGTGGTGACGAACACGGCCCGCCCGGCCGGAGCCGCCAGCAGCAGCGGGCCGCAAGTGCGGATCAGCCGCCAGGCGGAGGACAGGTTCACGGCCACCACCGTGTCCCAGTCCTTGGGCAGGATATGCGGTGCCGGGGTCAGGCGGCCGAGCGCCCCGGCGCAATGCACCAGGATGTCCAGGCGTCCGAACCGCTCGAACAGGCTCGGCCCGACCGGATCAAGCGCCGGGCCGTCCGCGAGGTCCATCGGCAAGAGGGTCGCCGCGCCGCTCTCCGCGCGAATCGCGTCGTCGGTTTCCTCCAGCCCGCCCTGGGTACGGGCGGTGATGACGACGTGCACGCCGCGCCGGGCCAGCTCGATGGCCGCGGCAGCGCCGATGCCGCGGCTGGCGCCGGTGACGAGCGCAACCCGGCCGGGACCATCCGCCATTAGTGCATCTCGGTCAGCAGGCTGAGCTGCTTGTCCGAGTTGTCCGTCATGTCCGGCAGGGGGATCGGGTACTCCCCGGTGAAGCACGCATCGCAGTAGTGCGGTTTGGCGGCGTCCCGGTCCGCCTTGCCCAAGGCGCGATACAGCCCGTCGAGCGACACGAAGGCCAGGCTGTCGGCGCCGATGATCTGCGCCATCTCCTCCACGCTGTGCCGGGCGGCGAGGAGCTTGCCGCGCTCCGGCGTGTCGATGCCGTAGAAGCAGGAATGCGTGGTGGGCGGGGAGGAGATGCGCATGTGCACCTCCGCGGCGCCGGCGGCGCGGACCATCTCGACGATCTTGCGGCTCGTGGTGCCGCGCACGATGCTGTCGTCCACCAGGATCACCCGCTTGCCCCGGAGCACCGACGAATTGGCCGAGTGCTTCAGCTTGACGCCCAGGTTGCGGATGCTGTCGGTCGGCTCGATGAAGGTGCGGCCGACGTAGTGGTTGCGGATGATGCCCAGCTCGAACGGGATGCCGCTTTCGGCGCTGTAGCCCATGGCAGAGGGCACGCCGCTGTCCGGCACGGGCACGATCACGTCGGCGTCCACATGGCTTTCGCGGGCCAGCTCGGCGCCGATGCGCTTGCGGGCGTCATACACCGGCGTGCCTTCCATCACCGAGTCGGGCCGGGCGAAGTAGATGTACTCGAACACGCAGAACCGGCTGCGGGTGCTGCCGAACGGCTTGATGCTGCGCACGCCCTGGTCGTCGATCACGACGATCTCGCCGGGGTCGATGTCGCGGATGAACTCGGCGCCCACGATGTCGAGGGCGCAGGTTTCGCTGGCCAGCACCCAACCGCCGGTGCCCTCGTTGCCGATGCGGCCCAGGATCAAGGGGCGCACGCCGAGCGGGTCGCGCACACCCATCAGCGCCTCGTTCGACAGCGCGACCAGGGAGTAGGCGCCGATGACCTGCTTCAACGCGTCGATCAGCCGGTCCACCACGGTGGAGTATAGGCTGATGGCGATCAGGTGGACGAACACCTCGCTGTCCGTCGTGCTTTGGAACAGGCAGCCGCGGCGGACCAGGGCACGGTGCAGCGCGTTGGCGTTGGTCAGGTTGCCGTTGTGCGCCACTGCGAAGCCGCCGAACTCGAAGTCGGCGTACAAGGGCTGCACGTTGCGCAGGATGGTGTCGCCCGTGGTGGCGTAGCGGTTGTGCCCGATGGCGTGGGCGCCCGGCAGGGATGCGATGACCTTGGCCTGGCCGAAGTTGTCGCCGACCAGGCCGAGGGCGCGGTGGTTGTGGAACCGGTGCCCATCGTAGCTGACGATTCCCGTCGCTTCCTGCCCGCGGTGCTGCAACGCGTGCAGGCCCAGCGCGGTGACGGCGGCGGCATCCGTCACGTTCCAAACGCCGAAAACACCGCACTCCTCGTGCAATTTGTCGTCGTCGCCGTCAGGCTGGGCAGGCTCGGCTTGGGTCAGCACCATGGCATTCTCCTACTCCCGTGACGGCCGGGTACCCAGGGCACGGCCCACGGGGGTGGCACGCAATAGGCTGGCAGCGGTGGCCGGCCGGCCGGCCGGCGGCCGGGCCACAGCGGGCCGGTATGGCGGCGGAAGCTGGTCGGCAAGCCACTCGGCTCCGTGGTGGATGGCGGGCAGGCTGCGGGCCTCCAGGATCGGGGCCGGCCATTGCTCGATCGCCAGCCCGATGCCGAGCAGGATATAGGCGGCCACCAGCAGCGCCGCACCCCTGCCGAAGCCGAATACCAGACCCAACGAGCGGTCGAGGCCGCCGAGCGCCGACCCGCGCACCGCGTTGCTGAGAGAGCGCACCACCAGCCATAACAGAATCAGCACGATCAGGAAAACGCCGAAGAACGCCATGATGTCGGCAATGCCGGGGTCCGAAACATGGCGGCGCACCCAGGGCGCCACGGAGCGAAATACGCCGTACGGCCCGGCAACAAAGGCCGCAGCCACCCAGGCGGCGACGCCCAGCACCTCCCGCACCAAGCCGCGCATGACGCCCAGCAGACCCGAGACGAGCAGCAACGCCAGGACCACGAGGTCCACCCAATTCATGCCGTCGTCCCAAGCCGTGCGCCGCGGGTATAGCCGTGTTGGGTCCGATACGCCAAGCGTGTCGGATTTATGACGGGGAACCCTTGGCGGCAGACTTGGCCCCGAACGCGGCCACCAGGTCGGTCAGGTGGCCGATCTCGTCCAGCCGCAGCCCCTCCGGCGGGCTGCTCTTGCGCCCGCCGCGGGCGACCCGGCGCGGCAGGCAGGCGACCTCGAACCCCATCTTGTGCGCTTCCTTGAGCCGGGACTCGGCCTGCGCCACCTGCCGGACCTCGCCGGACAGCCCGACCTCGCCGAAATACACGGCGGCGGCGCTGGTCGGCGTGTCGGTGGCCGCCGAGGCCAGCGCCGCCGCCACGGCGAGGTCGGCCGCCGGCTCGTTGACCCGCAGCCCGCCGGCGATGTTGAGGTAAACATCCGTGCTGCCCATGCGCAGCCCGGCCCGGGTTTCCAGCACGGCCAGCAGCATGGACAGCCGCCCGCTGTCCCAGCCGACCACGGAGCGCCGGGGCGACCCGCCGCTGTTGGGCGCAAGAAGCGCCTGCACCTCGACCAGCACCGGCCGCGTGCCTTCCAGGCCGGCGAACACCGCCGACCCCGCGATGTTGCCCCGGCGCTCCGCCAGGAACAGCGCGGACGGGTTGGGCACTTCGGCCAGGCCCTGCTCGGTCATCTCGAACACGCCGATCTCGTCGGTGGCGCCGAAGCGGTTCTTCACGGCGCGCAGGATGCGGAACTGGTGGCCGCGGTCGCCCTCGAAATACAGCACGGCATCGACCATGTGCTCCAGGACGCGGGGGCCGGCCAGCGCGCCTTCCTTGGTGACGTGGCCCACCAGCACGAGGGAAAAGCCGCGGGACTTGGCGAGGCGGATCAGCTCGAAGCTGGTGGCACGCACCTGGGCGACGGTGCCGGGCGCGCTTTCGATGGCGTCGAGCCACATGGTTTGGATGCTGTCGATCACCACCAAAGCGAGGTCGCGCTCCCCTTCCAGGGTGGCGGCGATGTCGCGCACGTTGATGGCGCTGGCGAGTTCCAGCGACGCATCGGCAAGGCCGAGGCGTTGGGCGCGCAGGCGCACCTGGTCGATGGACTCCTCGCCCGAGATGTACATGACCCGGCGCCCGGCCCGCGCCAGCGTCGCCGCTGCTTGCAGCATCAGGGTGGATTTGCCGATGCCGGGATCGCCGCCGACCAAGACGGCGGACGCCGGCACCAGCCCGCCGCCCAGCACGCGGTCCAATTCGGCGATGCCGGTGTTGGCGCGTGGCGGCGGGGCGGTGCTGCCCTGCAGACCGACGAATGTGACGCGCCGCCCGGCGTTGGCGCGGCCAACGGGGCCGGGCCGGGCTTCCACGGTCTCCTCGACCAGCGTGTTCCACTCGCCGCAGGCGTCGCAGCGCCCGGCCCATTTGGGATACACTGCGCCGCAGTTCTGGCAAACGTAGCGGGCGACGGGCTTAGCCACGCCGGGTCCAGCGGTCGGCGAGCAGCAGGGCGGCGAGGAAGACGGTGTCGGGAAGGGACTGGATGGCGTCGAAGTCGGCGAGGGCGGTTTCGGCGGGGCGGACCAGTTCTGCGGCGTGGGTCACTCCGCGACGGGCTTCAGCTCGCGGTCAGTCTCGAACCGGAAGTATGGAAGCCGGTCCTCGAACACTTCCAGCAGATTGGGCTGCACTGCGGCAACCAGGGCGCTGATGCCAACCACTTGCTGTTGGAACGCCGGCCTTCCAAAAGGCGGCTCGGGCAGCGTCTTGAACTCAATGCACATGGCCGGGTCGCCGTCGAACTCGCTCAGCCGCACCTCGAAGCTTACGAAGTCCGGCAATGCGTGACGACCGACGATCTCCCGGGCCTTCTCAACAATCCGATCGTACCTCATCGCCGCAGCCTACCCCAACTCACCGCCGCAACTCCATCTGGATCGGCCCTTCCCGCCGGCCGTGGGTGAACTGGTCCACCATGGGGTTGCCGCTGTGCAGCAGGTCCGCCGCCGGTCCCTGCCAAACCAGCTTGCCGCGGAACAGCATCGCCGCCCGGTCGCCGATGCGGGTCGCGCTGGCCATGTCGTGCGTGATCGCGACCGCCGTGCTGCCCAGGCGCTTCACGCAGTCCACGATCAGCCCATCGATCACCGCCCCCATGATCGGATCGAGCCCGGTCGTCGGCTCGTCGAAGAACAGGATGTCCGGCTGGCTCGCGATGGCGCGCGCCAGGCCCACGCGCTTCTGCATCCCGCCTGACAATTCCGCCGGGGACAGGTCGCCGACGCTGGGATCGAGGCCCACCTGCGCCAGGATGATGCCGGCCTTTTGCCGGGCCTCGGCACGAGCCGCCTTGTGCTGGGCCAGCAGGCCGAAGGCGACGTTTTCCCACACCGTCAAGCTGTCGAACAAGGCGCCGGCCTGGAACAGCATGCCGATGCGGGCGTTCACCTGCTCCCGCTCCTGCCGGGTCAGGCGCAGCACGTCGCGGCCGTCGATCTCGATGCTGCCGGCGTCCGGCTCGATCAGGCCGAGGATGCACTTCAGCAGCACCGACTTGCCGCTGCCGGAGCCGCCGACCACCACCATCGACGTGCCGGCCGCGACATCCAGGTCGATGCCGTCCAGCACCGTCTTGGTCCCGAACGTCTTGGTTAGGCCGCGGATGCGGATCTTTGGAATGTTCTTGGGGGGACCGCTCATCGGGCGAAGAACAGTTCGGTCAGCACATAGTCGAAGGCCAGGATCAGGATGCTGGCGGCGACCACGGCGCTGGTGGTCGCGGACCCCACGCCCTGCGCGCCGCCCTTGCTGTTGTAGCCGTGGTAGCAGCCCATCAGCGCGATCAGGAAGCCGAAGGTCGCCGCCTTGGCCAGGCCCGCCACCACGTCCGCGGTCGTGAGAATGTTGAACGTGCTGGTGAGATACCCCGACGGGTTGAACCCGAGCTTCGCCGTGCTGACCAGGAAGCCGCCGGCCACGCCGAGGATATCCGCCACCACCACCAGCAGCGGCACCGCGATCACCCCCGCCAGCAGGCGCGGTGCCACCAGGTACTTCATCGGGTTGGTGGACAGCGTGCCGAGCGCGTCGATCTGGTCCGTGACCCGCATGGTCCCGAGTTCCGCCGCCATCGCCGCCCCCACCCGGCCCGCCACCATCAACCCGGCCAGCACCGGCCCCAGCTCCCGCACCACGGACAGCACGACGATGCCCGCGATGGCGCTTTCCGCGCCGAAGCGGGAAAATCCGGTGAAGGACTGAAGCGCGATCACCGCGCCGGAAAACACCGCCGTCAGCGCCACCACCGGCAGGCTGAAGTAGCTGAACTCGACCAAGGCCAGCAGGAACATCCGGCCGTAGAACGGCGGGCGCAGCAAATGGGACAGGCCGGCCGCGCCGAACAGCGCCACCGCACCCGTCGCGCGTACGGCCCCAAGTGTGCCGCGCCCGACGGCCGCCACCGCATCCAAGGGATCGATCATGCCCCGAGATAGGCCCGGCGGTAGCGCGCTCCAAGCTGCGTCAGGATTTCGTAGCCGTTGGTGCCGCCCCTATGCGCCACCTCGTCCACCGGCATGCCGGGGCCGATCAGGTCCAGCCAACTGCCCACGGCGGCGCCGGGCGCGTCGGTGATGTCGAATGTCGATAGGTCCATGGAGACACGCCCTACCAGCGGGACCACCTGCTCGTCAAAACACGCCGCCGCATGGTTGGTGAGACTGCGCGGATAGCCATCGGCGTAGCCGACCGACACCGTGGCGATCCGGCTCGGCCGCCGCGCCGTCCAAACGCCGTTGTAGCCGATGCGCCCGCCCGGCGGCACGTCCCGCACCTGCAGGATGCGCGCCCGCAGCCGCACCGCCGCCCGCATCGGGTTGGGCCGCCCCGGCGTGGGGTTCACGCCGAACAGCGCGGCGCCGGGCCGGGCGAGGTCGGACCCGAACGCCGGACCCAGGAAGCAGCCGGACGAGTTGGCGAGGCTCTGCGGCGTCGCGGGCAGCCGGGCGCAGGCCCGGGCAAAGCGGTCCCGCTGCTGCGCGTTGATGGGATCGCCCGGCGCTTCCGCGGAAACCAGGTGCGTCATGACGTAGAGGAGCCGCACGCCGTCCAGCCTGCCCGGCTCCGCCGCCAGCGCGTCCACGTCCTGCGGCGGCAGGCCCAGGCGGTTCATCCCGGTGTCCACATGCAGCAGCCCCGGGAGGGGGCGTCCGAGCGTCCGCGCGTGGGCGGCCCATTCCTCGATCTCGGCGAGCGATCCCAGCACAGGCGCGATGTCCGCGGCGGCGTAGGCGGGCGCGTCGCCGGGCCACAGGCCGTTCAGCACCGCCAGCATCGCGCCGGGCAGCAGGGGGCGGATCGCCTGCGCCTCGCTCAGATGCGCCGTGAACACGTGGCGGCACCCGGCGGCGAACAAGCGCCGCGCCACGGGCACGGCGCCCAGGCCGTAGGCGTTGGCCTTGAGCACCGCCGCAACCGGGCCGGACGGATGCTGGCGGCAAAGCCTGGCCCAATTGTCGGCGATGGCTTCGAGATCAATGTCCAGCACGGCGCCGGTGCTGGTGCCCGGGATCAATCGTCGCCCGTGTGGATCACGTCGAGGTCGGCGAAACGGGTGTACTCGCCCTCGAACAGCACGTCGATCTTGCCGGTCGGGCCGTGCCGCTGCTTCTCGATCAGGATTTCCGCCTTGTTGTGCACCAGTTCCATGTCGTGCTGCCACTTGTCCAAAGCGGACTGGAACTTGTCCTGGCTGTCAAATGCCATCTGCTTGGGCGCGCGCTGCTGCAGGTAATACTCGTCGCGATACACGAACAGCACCATGTCGGCGTCCTGCTCGATGGTGCCGCTTTCCCGCAGATCTGAAAGCTGCGGGCGCTTGTCTTCCCGGCTTTCCACCGCGCGGGACAACTGCGACAGCGCCAGCACCGGAACCTCAAGCTCCTTGGCGATGGCTTTCAGTCCCTGGGTAATCTGGCTGATCTCCAGCACCCGGCTTTCCGGCTTGGTGCCCACGCTCGGCCGCATCAACTGCAGGTAGTCGATCACCACCAGGCTCAGCCCCTTGGTCCGCTTCAGCCGCCGGCAGCGGGTGCGCAGCGCGGACAGGGTGATAGCCGGGGTGTCATCGATGTGCAGCGGGAGGCCGGCGATCTCGCGGCTGACCTGCACGAAGCGGTCGAAGTCGCGCTGGCCGATCTCGCCCCGGCGGATGCGGTCGCCGCTGACCCGCGCTTCCTCCGCGAGCAGGCGCGTCGCCAACTGCTCGGCGCTCATCTCCAGGCTGAACACCGCGACCGAGCCTTTCGGCAAGGCATTCGGGTTCTCCGCCCGCACTTCCCGCACCAGGGCATGCGCGGCGCCGAAGGCGATCTTGGTGGCGAGCGCGGTTTTGCCCATGCCGGGCCGCCCGGCCAGGATCATCAGGTCGGAGGGGTGCAGCCCGCCGGTCTTCTTGTCGAGGTCGCGCAGCCCCGTGGATAGCCCGCTCACATGGCCCGAGCGCCGGAACGCCCGCTCCGCCCCCAGGATCGCGTCGGTCAGCGCGCGCTCAAACGTGACGAAGCCGCCGTCGTTGCCGCCCTGGGTCGCCAGGCGGAACAGCGCGCTTTCCGCCAGCTCGATCTGCTGGCGCCCGTCCAGCTCCGCCTCGGCGCCGAAGGCGTTGTTGACCACGACCTCGCCGATCTCGATCAACTGGCGCCGCAGCCAGGCGTCGTGCACGGCCCGGCCGTACTCGCCGGCGTTGATGATGCCGACCATGGAGGTCAGCAGGTCCGCGAAGTACTTGGTGCCGCCCACCTCGTCCAGCAGGCCCGAATGCTCGAACTCCGCTTTCAGCGTGACCGCGTCGGCGAGCTGCCCGGCCTCCACCCGCCGGACGATGGCCTGGTAGATCCGGCCGTGCACGGCATCGGAGAAGTGCTCCGGCGACAGGAACTCGCTGACCCGCTCATACGCCTTGTTGTTGGCCAGCAGCGCGCCGAGCAGCGCCATTTCTGCCCGGTCGTTGGACGGGGGATGGCGTTGCGACAGGCCAAGCAGCGGCGGATCGATGCTGTTCATGTGGCCTGCATCCTAGCCCAAGCCGAGGCCGCCGGGCAGGGTGATGACCCTGTGGATATCTGTGGATCAGGGGGACAACTCTGGCACCGCGTCCGAGATCATACCGGTTGTGGTACGCGCGCCACCGGGCGCTCCGCTTCCGTGATGTAGTCCCGGGTGAGCGGCACGGCGTCCACCCGCCGGGCCAATTGCATCTGCCAGACTATGTGCCCCTTGTGCCGGAAGGCGAGTTCCGCGCCGGACAGGTAGAACTCGAACATGCGGCAGAACCGCTCGTCATAAAGTGCTGCGATGGCGTGATGCCGGGCCGACAGGCGGCGGCGCCAATGGCGCAGGGTGTCTGCGTAATGGAGGCGCAGCACCTCGATGTCGGTGGCGAGGAGGCCGGACTTTTCCACGGCGGGCATCACCTCGCTGAGCGCCGGCGAGTAGCCGCCGGGGAAGATGTACTTGGCAAGCCAGGGATTGGTGACGGCCGGGCCGTGGCTGCGTCCGATGGAATGCACCAGCGCCACGCCGTCCGGCGCCAGGCTGCGGCACAGGGCCTGGAAGAAATGGCGGTAATGGCTGACGCCCACATGCTCGAACATGCCGACGGACACGATGCGGTCGTAACGGCCCCGCAGCGCGCGGTAGTCCAGCAGCTCGAACCGCACCCGGTCGGCGAGTCCCGCCTCCTGCGCCCGGGCGCGGGCGGCGGCAAGCTGCTCTTGGGACAAGGTGATGCCAGTGACGCGGACCCCGTGCTCCCGCGCCAGATACAGCGCCAGGCCGCCCCAGCCGCAGCCGATGTCCAAGACGTGCAGGCCCGGCTGCAGGCAGAGCTTCGCGGCAATGTGCCGCTTCTTCGCCGCCTGCGCCTCCTCCAGCGACTCCGCCCCGGTGTGGAAGTAGGCGCAGGAATACTGGCGGTCGTTGTCCAGCAGCAGGGCATACAGCCGGCCGTTCAGGTCGTAATGGTGCGCCGCGTTACGCGCGGCCCGGCGCATCGGGTTGAACTGCGCCCAACGCTTCACCGCGGCCCCCAGCAGGGCGTGCGCCGCCATCACCGGCTGCCGCCCGCCCGCCGCGATGTTGGCCAGCAGCAGGTCGAGCGCGTCGTAGATGCCGCAGCCCACGGGGGTGATCGCGCCGTCCATGTAGCCTTCGCCGAAGGCCAGGGCCGGATTCACCGCCATGCGGCGCACCGCCCGCCAATCGGACACATGGAAGGCGATGCCGGGGCCGGGCTGCGGCCCTTGGTGAAAGGAGGTGTGCCCGTCGGGGTAGCGGACCGAAAGGCTACCGATGACCAGGAAACGCCGGATAAGGCCGTCCAGAATGCTGCGCAGGATCATCCGTTGCAGCCTGCCCCGAAACGGCCCGGGTCGCAAACGACAACGCCGGCCGCTTCCCGATGGGAAGGGCCGGCGCCACCGCGGTGAAAGGCTTTAAAGGCCCAGATTACTGGCGGTCGCGGTCGCGGTCGCCGCCGGCTTCCGCCAGGGCGGCGCCGTATTCCAGCACTTCGTCCGGCTCGGCCTCCTCCTCGCCGGCCAGGCCGACCTGCTCGCCGCGGGCCTGCTTCTCGGCTTCCTCGGTGCTGCGGGCAACGTTGACCGTGATCGGCAGGCTGACCTCGGGATGCAGCACCAGCTTCACGGTTGTCAGGCCCAGCGTCTTGATCGGCTGGTCCAGCACCACCTGGTTCCGGTTGGTGGTAAGCCCCGCCGCCGTGCAGGCGTCCGAAATGTCGCGCGCCGACACCGAGCCGTAGAGCGAGCCGCTTTCCCCCGCCTGCCGGATGATAACCACCGACAGGCCGGCCATCCGCTCCGACAGCCGCTCGGCTTCCTCGCGGCGCTTCAGGTTCTGCGCTTCAAGCTGGGCGCGCTGCCCCTCGAAGATCGCGAGGTTCGCCTTGTTGGCCCGGAGCGCCTTTTTTTGCGGCAGCAGGAAGTTGCGGGCGTAGCCCGGCTTCACCCTCACTACCTCGCCCATCTGCCCCAGCTTGTCCACGCGCTGCAGAAGGATCAATTCAACGGCTGCCATGATCCCCGCTCCTCACGCCACGACGTACGGCAGGAGCGCCAGGAAGCGGGCGCGCTTAATGGCGTTGGCCAGCTCGCGCTGCTTCTTTCCGGATACCGCGGTGATGCGGCTCGGCACGATCTTGCCGCGCTCGCTCAGGAAGCGGGACAAGAGGCGTACGTCCTTGTAGTCGATCTTCGGTGCGTTGGGGCCGCTGAACGGGCAGCTCTTGCGGCGGCGGTAGAACGGGCGGCGCGCCCCGGCGGCGGCCCCGCCGCCACCACCGCGGCGGTCGTCGCCGTCCCCGGCATTGCGGTCGGGACGGTCTGAACGGTCGGACATCTTGTGTTACTCCTCGCCCGCTTCAGGGGGGCGGAATCCATCAGTTTCGGACCGGGCGCGGTATTCCTCGCGGTCGTCGAAGCCGCGCTTGCGGCCACTTTCAAACCGTCCGGCCGGCTTCGGCCCGCGGAAGCCGCGCTCCCGGTCGTCCGACTTGCGCGACAGGATGGCGCTCGGCTCCTCCGTGATCGCATCGACGCGGATGGTCATGAAGCGCAGCACGTCCTCGTTCAAGCGCAGCAGGCGCTCCATCTCGGTCACGAAGGTGGGCTTGGCTTCCAGGCCGAGCAGCATGTAATGGCCTTTCCGGTTCTTCTTGACCCGGTAGGCCAGGCTGCGCAGGCCCCAGTACTCGCGCTTCTTGACCGTGCCGCCGTCGGTTTCGAGGTCCGAGGCGATGGTGTCCGCAACGGTCTCGACCTGTTGCTGCGTAACATCGTTGCGCGCGATCAGCACGCATTCGTATAACGGCATTGGGAACCCCTATGGCTGTTGTCGGCCCGACACGGGCACAGCCGGGGCGGATGCCGCCGCCCCGGCAGGGAGCGGCGGGATATACGCCGATGGGCGGGGATTGCAAGCGAGAGCGGGGCGGGCCTTTCGGACTTCAACCTTCGGCGCTCCCGTGCCACATGCCAGGCTGTTCGTTGGCGCGGCATCGTCGCGCAAACCCGGTTGTGGGAGGCTCCTCGGTGTCCCGCTCAGCCCGCCTGCTTGACCTGATGCAGATGCTCCGCCGCTTCCGACGCCCGGTGACGGCGGCGCGGTTGGCCGACGAACTCGGCGTGTCGCTTCGCACGGTTTACCGGGACATCGAGACGCTGACCGCCGGGGGCGCGCCGATCGAGGGCGAGGCCGGGTTGGGCTACGTGCTGAAGCGCGGCTTCATGCTGCCGCCGCTGATGTTCGGCGAGGACGAGGTGGACGCCCTCATCCTCGGGCTTCGCTGGGTGGCCGGCCGCGGCGATCCCGGCCTGGAGCGCGCGGCGGCCGATGCCCTGGCCAAGATCACCGCGGTGCTGCCGGAGGAAGTGGAGGACGCAGCCGCGAGGAGCGGGCTGCTTGCCGGGCCGGGCGGGTCCGGCGCGCCGAGCCTGGCCGGCATCCGGCAGGCGATCCGGGCGGAGCACAAGCTGCGGCTGCGCTACACCGACAAGAAGGGCGCCGCGACCGACCGCGTGGTGTGGCCGATCGCCCTGGGCTTCTTCGAGGCTGCCGAGGTGCTGGCCGCTTGGTGCGAAGCCCGGCGGGATTTCCGGCACTTCCGCCTGGACCGCATTGCGGCGGCCGAGCCGTCGGGCCAGCGCTATCCCAAGCGCCGCCGCGTCCTGGTCGCCGAATGGCGGCTGCTGCAGGGCATCGACGGGCCGGGCTGACCGCTGCTGACAGAAACTGACACGGGCCGGGCTTATGCCGAAGGGACAGCAACCCTGGAGCCAGCACCGTGCCCGACCTCAGCCTCGTCATCCTTTACGTGGACAACCCCGCCGCCAGCGCCGCCTTCTACGCCGACCTGCTCGGCCAGGCGCCGGCGGAGCAGTCGCCTAGCTTTGCCATGATCCCTTTGCCGTCCGGCATCGGCCTGGGATTATGGTCCCGGCACGCCGTCGAACCGGCCGCAACCGCCGGAGGCGGCACCGAGATCGCCTTCATGGCCGCGGACGTGGACGCGGTTCATGCGGAGTGGTCGGCAAAGGGCGTCGCGGTCGCGCAGCCGCCGACCGACCTGGATTTCGGCCGCACCTTTGTCGCCTTGGACCCGGATGGCCACAGGCTGCGGGTTTTCTGGCCGGTCGCGCCGTGAGCGCGGCTTGGGACGCCTGGTTGCATGCGGAGATTACGAGGAATAATCTCCGCGCGTGATGCGGAGAATAACGCACATCCATCAGCGGGCGGACTGGCCGGCTTTCCGCTGGGACAGCCACGTCATCGCGAGCCAACTCGCTGCGGTCCGGCACCGCCAAGGCCGTCTGCTGGGCCGCGTGGAGGCGCTCGGGTTTGACTTGCGCGCCGAAGCCACGCTTCAGACCTTGACCCAGGATGCCCTTAAGACGAGCGAGATTGAGGGGGACGTGCTCGACCGCGAGCAGGTCCGCTCTTCATTGGCGAGGTGCCTGGGCTTGGAAACAGCCGGCATCCGACCAACCGACCGGAGGGCCGAAGCGATCGCCGCGGTCGTGCTTGATGCGACGCAGAATTTTGCACAGCCGCTGACGGCCGACAGGCTGTTTTCTGGCATCGATCGCTCTTCCCGGACGGTGGCGGACGCTGGAACCCGATCACGGTTGGTGCGTGGCGGACCGAGAGGCATATGGTCGTCGCCTCCGGACCACCGGGCCGTGAGGTGGTCCATTTCGAGGCGCCCGCAGCAGGCCGTGTACCTGCCGAGATGGCCCGGTTCCTGGCCTGGTTTGAAAACAAGGCCGACGTGACCGATCCTGTTCTGAAGGCTGCAATCGCGCATATCTGGTTTGTCACGATCCACCCCTTCGACGGCGGGAACGGGCGAATCGGCCGGGCGATCGCCGATTTGGCCCTTGCCCGCTCGGAAGAAACCGGCCAGCAGTTCTACAGCATGTCTGCGCGGCTGCGGGTCGAGAGGTCGGCCTACTCCGAAACCTTGGAAGCCACGCAAAAGGGTGGCCTGAACATCACGCCGCCGCTGAGTTGGTTCCTGGCAGTGCTTGTTCGGGCCTTGTCGGATGCTGAAACCACCCTGGGCGCAACTATACGCAAAAGCCGCTTCTGTGAGCGCCTGTCCGGCCTGCCGGTCAACGGTCGTCAGCACGCCATGCTCAGCCGCCTCCTGGAGGGGTTTGAGGGCAGGCTGACCACATCAAAATGGGCACAGATCACCAAATGCTCACAGGACACCACGCTGCGCGACATCGCCGACCTGATGCGGCGCGGCGTGTTGATGCAGGACGCGGCGGGCGGGCGAAGCACCAGCTACCGCCAGGCCCCATAACCGCTGCACGCGACCCGCTGGCGTTGCCGGTGAACCAACCCAGTTCGGTTTGCTCTCCCCCCGTTCATAAGAATCTAAGCCGGAGACGCCACTCGTGCCGATTGCGCGCGGCGACGCAAAAGCGTTCAATAACGGCATGTCCAACCGTTCGCTTCCGACTGCGCTCCCGGCCGCCCGGTCCTGCTGGCGACCGCTCCTTGCCATGGGCGTATTCGGCTCCGCAACGCTGGCCCTGGCAACCCAGGCCGGCCCGCACGACCCGGAACTCGCCACCCTGCTGCGCTTCATGGCCGTCGTGAAAGGCGCGATGGCGCTCGGGGCGGCGGCCCTGGTCGCGTGGCGGCTGGGCTGGCCGGTGCGCCCGGCGGCGGGCTTGGGCTACGTCGCCGGCGTGTCCAGCATGGCCGCGGGCGCCGGGCTGATCTGGCAGCTTGGCCATGTCGGAACCGGCGCCTTGTTGGTGCACGGCAGCCTCCTGGCGCTGGTGGGCCTCGCCTGGCTGGACCGGGCCGGGTGGGATCAGGCGGCCAGCGCCACCTCCGTGTCCATGCATTGGAGGCGCAAAGCCTGGCCGGGCACGGCGATCAGGGTGCAGCCGCGCGGCACCTCGCGCCAGCGGCTGCGGTCCTCGTCGATCGGCTCCGACACCAGCAGCAGCCCGGCCGGGCCGTCCTTGTAATACAGCGTCGGCGGCTGCGCGTCGCAGGCCCAGCGGAACGCCCACAGCGTGTGCCCGTCCGTGAGCGTCGCGGTGAAGCGCAGCGGCTCCCCGATCCCCGCGTCCCGCATGTGCGCCTTCACGTCCCGCAGCGTCGCGGCCAGGGCACCGATCGGGTCGCGCTCCAGCCCGCGGGCGAACGCCGCGAGGAAGATCGCCTCGCTGTCCGTGGTGCCGGCCCGCGAAGGGTAGAGCGCGTCCGGGATCATCGCCTCCACCCGGCGGCGCACCTTGGCCCAGCCGCCGATCTGGCCGTTGTGCATGAACAAGTGCCGCCCCTGCGAGAACGGGTGGCAGTTGGCCCGGCTGGTCGCCGTGCCCGTCGCGGCCCGGACATGGGCGAAGAACAGGTGGCTGCGCACCTGGCCCGCGATGCTGAGCAGGTTCTCGTCCGACCAGGCCGGCCGCACCTCCCGATACAGGCCCGGCGTTTCCCGCTCCCCATACCAGCCGACGCCGAAGCCGTCGCCGTTGGTTTCCGTTTTCGCTTCCGCCGCGTGCAGCGACTGATGGATCAGGCTATGGCAGGGTGCCGCCACCAGGGTTTCCAACAGGATCGGCTCGCCTTGAAACGCGAGGAAGCGGCACATCGGGCACCTCCGTAAGGTGACATACAGGTTACAGGCAGCGCGTGCAGTGCAGCAAGGATAAGGTGATCCAGGCCCTATGGAGCCTGACAGCGGATTGACACGGCCCCGTGCGGGGACAATACCGCGGCACTTGTGAGGAAATGGTAAATGCCGGTCCACGCCTTCATCTTTCCTGGCCAGGGCAGCCAAGCCGTCGGCATGGGCCGCGACCTGGCCGCCGCTTTCTCCCCCGCCCGCGAGGTGTTCGGCGAGGTGGACGAGGCGCTGAAGCAGAAGCTGTCCAAGCTGATGTTCGAAGGCCCGGCGGAAACCCTGACGCTGACGGAGAACACCCAGCCGGCCTTGCTCGCCATGTCGATGGCCGTACTGCGCGTGCTGGAAGCGGAGGGCGGGTTCCGCCTTTCGGACAAGGCTGTGCTGGTGGCGGGCCACAGCCTCGGCGAGTACAGCGCGCTGGCCGCGGCGGGCAGCCTGGCGCTGAGCGACGCGGCGCGGCTGCTGCGCCGCCGGGGCGCCGCCATGCAGGACGCGGTGCCGGCCGGGGAAGGCGCAATGGCGGCGCTCTTGGGCACGGAGCTTGAGCCGGTGACGGCGATCTGCGCCGACGCCGCCGTGCTGGTGCGGGAGGACGGGACCGAGGAGCGCCAGGTGGTTGAGCCGGCGAACGACAACGGCGGCGGCCAGGTGGTGATTTCCGGCCACCGCGCCGCGGTGGAGCGCGCGGTGGAGCTGGCCAAGGCGCGCGGCGTGCGCCGGGCGATGCTGCTGCCAGTGTCGGCGCCGTTCCATTGCGCGCTGATGGCCCCGGCCGCCGACGTGATGGCGGACGCGCTGGGCGCTGCCTCCCTGCGCCCGCCCGAAGTGCCGCTGGTCGCCAACGTGTCGGCGGAGCGCGCGACGGACCCCGACGAGATCCGCGATCTTCTGGTCCGCCAGGTGACGGGCACCGTGCGCTGGCGGGAAAGCACGCTGGCCTGCACGGCGATGGGCGTGGACAGCTTCATGGAGCTTGGGGCGGGCAAGGTGCTGTCCGGCCTGGTGCGCCGGATCAGCCCGGACAGCGCCGCCGCCGCCGCCGGCACGCCCGCGGAGGTTGAAGCCATGCTGAGGCTGCTGTGAGCGGCATGTTCCGCCTGGACGGCAAAACGGCGCTGGTGACGGGCGCCTCGGGCGGCCTCGGCGCCGCCATCGCCCGGGTGCTGCACGCGCAGGGCGCCCGGGTCGCGCTGTCCGGCACGCGGACCGACGCGCTGGACGCCCTGGCGGCGGAGCTGGGGGAGGGCGCCCATGCCTGCCCGGCCGACCTGCGCGACCCGGCTGCCGCCGACGCGCTGGTGGCGGCTGCGGAGGCGGCGTGCGGGCCGGTTGACATCCTGGTGAACAACGCCGGGCTGACCCGGGACACGCTGGCGCTGCGCATGAAGGACGCGGACTGGCAGACGGTGCTGGACGTGGACCTGTCCGCGCCGTTCCGCTTGGCGCGGGCGGCGCTGCGCGGCATGGTGCGGCGGCGGGGCGGGCGGATCATCGGCATCGGCAGCATCGTGGGCCACACCGGCAACCCGGGCCAGGCCAACTACGCCGCCGCCAAGGCCGGGCTGGCCGGCATGACCAAGGCGCTGGCGCAGGAGGTCGGCAGCCGCGGGATCACGGTGAACCTGGTGGCGCCGGGCTTTATCGAAACGCCGATGACGGACGCGCTTTCGGCGGAGCAGCGGGCGAAGCTCACGGGCGCCATCCCGCTGGGCCGGATGGGTCGGCCCGCGGACGTGGCCGCGGCGGTGCTGTACCTGGCGTCCGAGGAAGCCGCCTGGGTGACAGGCGCCACGCTGCACGTGAACGGCGGGATGGCGATGCTCTGACCTCCTTGCCTTGATTCCTTCCGGGCGCCTGCCGTGCTCGCCTTGGCGGTTGGCTGGAAACCATGCTAAGCGGCGGCACGCTTCAAACGGGCGATCGTACGGGAGCAGGCCTGCTTTGTCCGCCCACAGCAATCGACCCAGAACCGTCGATAACGACCGAACAGTTCACAGGAACCGAGGACAAGATGAGCGAGATCGCCGACAAGGTTAAGAAGATCGTGGTAGAGCACCTGGGCGTCGAGGAAGGCAAGGTGACGCCGGAAGCGTCGTTCATCGACGACCTGGGCGCCGACAGCCTGGACACGGTTGAACTGGTGATGGCCTTCGAGGAAGCGTTCAGCGTCGAGATCCCGGAAGACGCCGCGGAGAAGATCAGCACGGTCAAGGACGCGATCGACTTCATCGAGAAGCAAAAGGCGGCCTAAGCCGCCGCCGCTGCCTGGGAGGGCGACGCAGATGAGTGGGGCGATGCGCCGGGTGGTGGTGACGGGCATGGGCATCGCGTGCCCGCTGGGCTTGGGCGTGGAGAACGTGTGGAAGCGCCTGGTGGCCGGGGAAAGCGGCATCAACGCTATCCAGTCGTTCGACACGACCGAGCTGACGGCCAAGATCGCGGGCCAGGTTCCGATCGGCACCCGCGCGGAGGGCAAGCTCGACATCAGCGAGTGGGTCCCCGTCAAGGACCAGAAGAAGATGGACCGCTTTATCCACCTCGCCCTTGTCGCCGCGACCGAGGCGGTGGAGGACAGCGGCTGGGTGCCGCCGGACGAGGACGCGCGCTGCGCCACCGGGGTGATGATCGGGTCCGGCATCGGCGGGCTTGGCCAGATCTATGATGCCTCTGTGCTGGTGGCGCAGGGCAAGTCGCGCCGGCTGTCGCCGTTCTTCATCCCGTCGGCGCTGATCAACCTCGCGTCCGGCCATGTGTCCATCAAGTATGGCTTCAAAGGCCCCAACCATTCCGTCGTCACCGCCTGCGCCACCGGGGTGCACGCCATTGGCGACGCCGCCCGGCTGATCGGCCTGGGCGACGCCGACGTGATGGTGGCGGGCGGCGCGGAGGCCGCGGTGAACGCGCTGGGCATGGCCGGGTTCTGCGCCAGCCGCGCCTTGTCCACCGCGTTCAACGACCGGGCCGCCGCAGCGTCCCGTCCCTGGGACCGCGACCGCGACGGCTTCGTCATGGGGGAAGGTGCCGGGATCGTCGTGCTGGAAGAGCTGGAGCACGCCCGCGCCCGCGGCGCCAAGATCTACGGCGAGGTCGGCGGCTACGGCATGTCCGGCGACGCCCACCACATCACCGCCCCGGCCGATGGGCATGAGGGCGCTTTCCGCGCCATGCGCAACGCCTTCCGCAACGGGGGCACGCAGCCAGGCGAGGTGCAATACGTGAACGCGCACGGCACCAGCACGCCCTTGGGCGACGACCTGGAACTGGAAGCGGTGGAACGCTTCTTCGGCGACGCCGCGAAGGGCCTGGCGATGTCGTCCACCAAGTCCGCCACTGGGCACTTGCTGGGCGCGGCCGGGGCGATCGAGTCGATCTTCTCGCTGCTCGCGATCCGCGACAGCGTGGTGCCGCCGACGCTCAATCTTGAAGAGCCGAGCCGGGACAGCGTGATCGACCGGGTGCCGCTCGTGGCTCAGGAGCGCCGGGTGGACGTGGCGCTGTCCAACAGCTTCGGCTTTGGCGGCACCAACGCCAGCATCCTGTTCAAGCGGGCGGCCTGACGCGGGCGGGCGGGCAGGATGCGCTCCGTCCTGTTTATCTTTGGGCTGCTGATGGTGCTGGGGGGTGGGGCCGCGGCCTACGCCTTCTGGGTGTATGACGAGCCGGGTCCGTTGCCGGCCGCCAACGTCGTGCTGGTGCCCCGCGGCGGGCTGGACCAGGTGGCGGACACGCTGGCGCAGGAGGGCATCGTCCGCAGCGCCCTGGCCCTGCGCGCCGCGGCGATGGCGACGCGGGGCCAGGGCGCCGTGCATGCCGGCGAGCTGGAATTCCCGGCCGGCGCCAGCCTGCGCCAGGTGCTAGCCGTGCTGCGCACCGCCCGTCCCGTGCAGCACCGCCTGACCATCCCCGAGGGCCTCACGGCAACTCAGGTGGCGCTGCTGATCGAAAACGCCCCGGCGCTGGACGGCGACCCGGCGGTGCCCGAGGAGGGCCGCTTGCTGCCGGAAACCTACGCCTACGAGCGCGGCACCCCGCGCGCCGCGCTGGTGGAGCGGGGCCGGGCCGCCATGGACCGGGCGCTCGCACGCAACTGGGCCGCCCGCAACGCCGCCGTGCCGCTGGACACGCCACGCGACGCCCTGATCCTGGCCAGCATCGTCGAGCGGGAAACCGCCAAGCCCGAAGAGCGCCCCCGGATCGCCGCGGTGTTCCTGAACCGGCTGCGCCGCCGCATGAAGCTGCAATCCGATCCCACCGTGGTGTATGGCGCAAGCGGCGGCGCCGGCGTGCTGGAGCACGGCCTGACACGGGCGGAGCTGGAGCGGCCCGACCCTTACAACACCTACAAGATCAACGGCCTGCCCCCGGGGCCGATCAGCATGCCCGGCGTCGGCTCGCTCCGCGCGGTGACGCAGCCTGCGGACACGGATGACCTGTTCTTCGTGGCCGACGGGTCCGGCGGGCACGTGTTCGCCAAGACGCTGGAGGAGCATCAGCGCAACGTGGCGCGCTGGCGCGGGGTGGAGCGGGCGCGTCAGGCCATGGCGCCGGCGGCGGCGGACCGTTAGGCACGCCCCGCATGACCAAGCCGCAACCCGCTTTGGCCTCCCCCGCCTTGGCTTCCATGACGGGTTTCGCCCGGACGGACGGCGTGGCGGAGGGCTTGGCCTGGGCCTGGGAGCTACGCAGCGTGAACGGCCGCGGCCTCGACCTGAAACTGCGCTTGCCGCCGGGCCTTGACGCCCTGGAACCCGCCTTGCGGGAGCAGGCCGGTCGGGCGCTCCGCCGGGGCAACGTGACCGCGAACCTGGCCGCCAAGCGCGACGACCGCGCCCGCCTGGCGGTTGATCCGGCGGTGCTCGACGACCTGCTGCGCCTCGCCCTTGAAACCGCCGCGCGCATCCCCGGCGCGCCCGCACCGCGGGCGGAGGCGCTGCTGGCGCTGCCCGGGGT
>CALMVT010000382.1 GCA_937873175.1 uncultured Acetobacteraceae bacterium
CCGCTCTGGTACAAGGATGCGATCATCTACCAGCTCCATCTCAAGTCGTTTTTCGACGCAAACAACGACGGTGTGGGCGACTTCCGCGGCTTGCTGGAGAAGCTGGACTACGTGGCGGAGCTGGGCGTCACCGCGATCTGGATGCTGCCGTTCTACCCTTCGCCCCGGCGCGACGACGGCTACGATATTGCTGACTACCAAAGCGTCCACGCGGATTATGGCAACCTGGATGACGTGCGCCGCTTCATCGAGGCCGCGCACGCCCGCGGGCTGCGCGTCATCACCGAGCTGGTGATCAATCACACCTCCGACCAGCACCCCTGGTTCCAGGCCGCCCGCCTGGCCCCGCCGGGCAGCCCGGAGCGCGAGCGTTACGTGTGGTCCGACAGCGACGCGAAATACGCGGGCACCCGCATCATCTTCATCGACAGCGAGACCAGCAATTGGACCTGGGACCCGGTGGCCGGCGCGTATTACTGGCACCGCTTCTACTCGCATCAGCCTGATCTCAATTTCGATAATCCGGCCGTGCTGGAAGACGTGTTCTCCATCATGCGGTTCTGGCTGGATCTCGGGATCGACGGACTGCGCCTCGACGCCGTGCCCTACCTCGTGGAGCGCGAAGGCACCAACAACGAGAACCTGCCGGAAACCCACGCAGTCCTGAAGCTGATCCGCGCGGAGTTGGACCGCTACGCGCCGGGCCGCATGCTGCTGGCCGAGGCGAACCAGTGGCCGGAGGACGCCCAGCAGTACTTCGGCGAGGGCGACGAGTGCCACATGTCGTTCCACTTCCCGCTGATGCCGCGCATGTACATGGCCATCGCGCGGGAGGACCGCTTCCCGATCACCGATATTATGAGGCAAACCCCGGAGATCCCCGGCAACTGCCAATGGGCGGTGTTCCTGCGCAACCACGACGAGCTGACGCTGGAGATGGTGACATCTGGCGAACGCGATTACCTGTGGAACACTTACGCCGCCGACCGGCGCGCGCGGATCAACCTCGGCATCCGCCGCCGCCTTGCGCCGCTCTTGGAGCATGACCGGCGGCGCATCGAGCTGATGAACGGCCTCCTGCTGTCCATGCCCGGCACGCCCGTGATCTACTATGGCGACGAGATCGGCATGGGCGACAACATCTTTCTCGGCGACCGGGACGGCGTGCGCACGCCCATGCAGTGGTCCATGGACCGCAACGGCGGCTTTTCCCGCGCCGACCCGGCGCAGCTCGTGCTGCCGCCGATCATGGACGCCAACTACGGCTTCCAAGCGGTGAACGTTGAAGCGCAGGCGGCCAACCCGCACTCGCTGCTGAACTGGACCCGGCGGATGCTGGCGGTCCGCCGCCGTCACCGGGCATTCGGGCGCGGCACGCAGCGCTTCCTTTACCCTGGCAACCGCAAGATCCTCGCCTACCTGCGCGAATGGACGGCGGAGGATGAGGGGCATACTGAAACCATCCTGTGCGTCAGCAACTTGTCGCGCACCGCGCAGGCGGTCGAACTGGACCTGTCGGCCTTTGCCGGGCGGGTGCCGGTTGACATCGTAGGCGGCTCGGTGTTCCCGCCGGTCGGGCAGCTCACCTATTTGCTCACCTTGCCGCCCTACGGCTTTTACTGGTTCCTCATGGCGGCACCCGCGCAGTTGCCGTCCTGGCACGCGGCCCCGCCGGAACCGCTACCGGAGTATGCTACCTTGATTATGCGCGCAGGTCTCGCCGACGTCCTCAACATCCAGGGACGCGCCGTGCTGGAGCGGGAAGCCTTGCCGGCCTACCTGCCCAAGCGCCGCTGGTTCGCGTCCAAGACCGAGCGGTTGGAAGGCGTGCACCTGGCCTACGCTGCGCCGATGCCCGGCACCGGTGGCACCGTGATGTTCGCGGAGATCGAGGCCGCCCTGCCTGGCCGCGCCGAGCGCTACGTGCTGCCGCTCGGCGTTGCCTGGGAAGACGAGACGTCCGGCGCGCTGGCGCAGCAGCTTGCGCTGACCCGGGTGCGCCGCGGTCCGCGGGTCGGCTACCTGACGGACGCCTTCGCCTTGGATGCCATGGCGCGCGGCATGATCGCCGGCCTCCGGAACGGCGCGGAGGTGCCACTCGATGACGGGGAGCTCCGTTTCGTCCCGACCTCGCTCATGGAATCGGTTTCCCTCGCCGACGACGCCGAAATTCGGCGTCTTTCGGCGGAGCAGTCCAACTCGTCCCTCATCGTCGGCGACGCGCTGGTGCTGAAGCTGGTGCGCCGCGTGCTGGCCGGGGTGCACCCGGAAGCGGAGATGACCGGCTACCTGACCGAGCGCGGCTTCGGCAACACCGCGCCGCTGTTCGGCGAGGTGGTGCGCGTCGGCGCGGACGGCACGCCGCACACGGTCGGCCTTGCCCAGGGCTTCGTCCGCAACCAGGGCGACGGCTGGACCTATACGCTCGACTACCTCGCCCGCGTGGTCGAGGAAGCGGCGCTGGTCGGGCCGGCGATGGGCGGCCAGGACGCGGAAGCCGAGGCGACCGACATCTTCGCGGCCTACGAGGTGTTCGCCCGCAACATCGGCACCCGGCTCGGCGAACTGCACGCCGCGCTGTCGCAGCCGACGGAACGGCCCGAGTTCGAGCCGGAGCCGGTGGACGACACGATCCTCTCCGAATGGGCCGCCGGCGCCGTTGAGCAGATCGAGAGCGCGGTCGGCATGCTGCGCGACGTGAAAGAATGGCCGGACACGACCGCCGCCCACCAAGCCGCAACCCTGCTGGCCCATGCGGAAGCGTTGTCCCAAGCCGCGGGGCGCTTGGCTCAGCGCGGCCAGGGGGCGCTGAACACCCGGGTGCATGGCGACTTCCATTTGGGTCAGGTGCTGGTCGTGCAAGGCGACGCCTACATCATCGACTTCGAGGGGGAGCCGGCGCGCACCATGGAGCAGCGCCGGGCCAAGTCCTGCCCGTTGCGCGACGTGGCGGGGTTGCTGCGCTCCTTTGACTACGCCGCTGCCGCCGCGGCGCCGGGCCGGGTGGCCGCGTCGGAAACAGCGACGGAGCGGCGGCAGGCCATCCTGCAGCAGTTCCGGGAACGTGCCTCCGCGTCGTTCCTGGAGGCTTACGGCGGCGTGCTGGCCGCCGCCGAGCCGCGTTGGGTGTCGCCCGAGGCGGAACCCTCGCTGCTTGACCTGTTCCTGCTCGAAAAAGCCGCCTACGAGATCAAGTACGAGGCGGCGAACCGCCCGACCTGGATCGGCATTCCTTTGGGCGGCCTGTATCGGATCGCGGAGCGTTTGCTTTCCTTGGAGGCCGCGGCATGACTTTGCCTGTTGCGGGCGCGGTCGAGGCCATCGTGCAGGGTCGCCATGGCGACCCGTTCGCGGTGCTCGGCCCGCATGAAACGGCGGACGGGTGCAGCGTCCGGGCATTCCTGCCGGGCGCCAGCGGCGGCACGGTGATCGACCGCAGCAGCGGCCAGGTCCTCGGCGCCCTTCAACTTCTGCACCCCGATGGGTTCTGGACCGGCGACATCCCGGCGCGCGTGCCCTACGACCTGCAGTTCGACACGCCGCTCGGCCCATACAAAACGGCCGACGCCTACGCGTTCCCACCGACGCTCGGCCCGCTTGACCTGCATCTGCTGGGTGAGGGCCGGCATCGGGAACTCGGCCACGTTCTCGGCGCGCACCCAGCGGAGATGGACGGCGTCGCTGGCGTGCGCTTCGCCGTTTGGGCGCCGAATGCCAGCCGCGTTTCGGTGGTGGGCGAGTTCAATTTCTGGGACGGCCGCCGCCACCCGATGCGGCGGCACGCTGGCGCCGGTGTTTGGGACCTGTTCATCCCGGGCATCGGGACCGGGGCGATCTACAAGTACGAACTGCTCGGCCCCGGCGGCGAGATGCTTCCGCAAAAGGCCGACCCGGTCGCCTGGGCGGCCGAGCTGCCGCCGCGGACCGGCTCGATCGTTGCCTCCGCCGCGGACTGGCGTTGGACCGACGCGGCCTGGATGCAGCGCCGGGCGGCGGCACAGTCGCCTGCTGCGCCGATCTCGACCTACGAGGTGCACGCCGCGTCCTGGTTGCCGGCCTCGCTTGAGGGGGGCGCCGGGTGGGCGGCGCTGGCCGACCGCCTCGCCCCCTACTGCGCCGGCATGGGCTTCACCCATATCGAACTGCTGCCGATCATGGAGCACCCGTTCGGCGGCTCCTGGGGCTACCAGCCGCTGGGCCAGTTCGCGCCCAGCTCCCGCCTTGGTCCGCCCGAGGCGTTCGCGAGCTTCGTGGACCGCTGCCACCTGATGGGGATCGGGGTCATCCTGGATTGGGTGCCGGCGCATTTCCCCACCGACCCGCACGGCCTGGCCCGCTTCGACGGCACGCCGCTGTACGAGCACGCCGACCCGCGCGAGGGCTTCCACCAGGATTGGAACACCTACATTTTCAACCTCGGCCGCAACGAGGTGCGCGGCTTCCTGATCGCCAGCGCGCTGTTCT
>CALMVT010000383.1 GCA_937873175.1 uncultured Acetobacteraceae bacterium
GGGGCTGGCGGCGCGGGCTGCGTTCCTGTGCGGCGATTGGGACGCGGCGCTTGCGGGCCGCTTCGACCTCGTGCTCAGCAACCCGCCCTACATCCCCGGCGGCGACATCGCCGGGCTGATGCCGGAAGTCGCGCGATACGAGCCGACCCGCGCGCTGGATGGCGGCGCGGATGGGCTGGACGCCTACCGCCGCATCCTCGCGGCCTTGCCGCGGCTACTGGCGCCGGGCGGCGCGGCGGTGCTGGAGATCGGCGCCGGCCAGGCGGAAGCGGTCGCGGCTTTGGCCGGGCAGACGGTGGCGTTTCGCGCCGACCTCGGCGGCATTCCCCGCGCAATGGTGGTGCGGGCCTGAGAAAACGTTTGATAGGACGGTCCCGTGCCGCTAGGGTAAGGCCGCGATCAGGATCGAGGCCCGCTGGGCGCGACCTCGCTTGTGTTGCCCGCAAGCTGGCGGGCGCAACCCAAAGCCACTAGACGACCGCCGCCGGGCCGCGCCCGCGAGCGTCCCAGGGTGGTCGCGAACAGGAAAGTGTTCCATACGAATGAACGTTAAACGTATGCGCGGACGCAACCATAGAGGTGGCGGTGGCGGTGGCGGCGTTCCGATCAGGCATCAGTCCGGCAACGTGCCGCTCAACCGCAACCATGTGTTTGACAGCAGCGGCCCCGACCTACGTATTCGCGGCACCTCGCAGCAGTTGTTCGAGAAGTATCTGCAGCTCGGCCGCGACGCGATGAGTTCAGCCGACCGGGTGATGGCCGAAAGCTATTTCCAGCATGCGGAGCATTACTTCCGCATCCTGAACGCCATGAACCAGGCGGCACAGTTGCAGGGCCAGACCAATGGCGCCGGGCCGCAGCGCCGCCCCCACTTTGAACGGGACGGCAGCGCCAACGGCAGCGAAGCGCCGCCTGCCGAGCAGCAAAGCGCCGAGGGGGATGACGAGGACGGAGCGTTGGCGCCGCAAGCTGCCGCGCCCCCTGCGCCTGAGCCGCCAGGCGAGTCGCGGGAAATCCCGATCGCCGCCGTGCCGCCCGAAGCCTGAGCCGGACGCCTACCCGGACGGCGCGTCGAGCGCGGCCCGGAGGCGCGGTGCCTCCGCCGCGTCCAGCAGCCCGGCCCGCAGGAATAGGTCGATCAGCACCAGGTTCACGTTGAACTTGTATGCGTCGGTGCGCCGCACCTCGTCCAGCACCGCCCGCAATGGCCGCAACTCGAATGATTCGACTTCGCCGTCCCGCGGGCGCGGCACGAAGTCCTCCGGCAACAGCAGGTCGTAGCAGTGCACGCGGTCGCGCCGCAGCCCTTGCGCGTAGTCCATGGCGTAGCTGAGCTTCGCCACCGGCAATGCCTGGGCAATCAGGGCAGGGGGCACCGCGGCCTCCTCGTCCGCTTCCTTGGCCAGCGTTTCCCATGGCGAAAGTCCGGCCGGCACGCCGCCGCCCACCAGGTGGTCGAGCTTGCCGGGATCAAGTAGCTTGTGCGCCGCCCGGCGCGCGACCCAGACCCAAAGCCCATCGGGCCGCTGCACCAGGCCGTTCAGGTGCACGCCTTCCGCCTGCACGCCCAGGAGCGGCACCGCTCCACGGTCCACCTGCGCCAGCACGCGACCGTCCGGCGCTGCGCGCACATCGAACGCTTCATCGCGGAACCGGCACAGTCCCTGATCGGCAAGCTGCCGGGCCATGCCGTAGAACCGGTCGGCCGGGACGGCGACCCCGCCTCCATCAACGGTGCCGCCCAGCGCGGCCAGTGCCGCCGCGATGTCCGGCAGCACCCATCCGACCGGCTCGGTCCCCAGCCGCAACGGCACCCGGCGGCCCGGCAAGGCAGCATTTCGGCAGGCGGCGATGTGGCGCATGAGATCGTCCATTCCGGCGATATAGCCACAATCCCGGATCATCCCAGGCACCCGGCCTTTCCAGGGTCGCGGGCCATCGCCACATATAGCGCATGATGCCTGCCAGCCTTCCGCCTGCCGCGTCCGACACGCCATCGCGGACCGGCCTTCAAACTGTGCGCTCGCTGCTGCCTTACTTGTGGCCCAAGGGGGACACCGGCGCCCACGTGCGCGTGGTCACGGCCGTCGTCCTGCTGATCCTGGCCAAGGTCGCGACGGTTTACATTCCGATCGTTTACAGCCACGCCGTGGATGCGCTGTCCCCCAAGGACCATCCGCTCGCGGTGCCGCTGGGCCTGATCGTGGCCTATGCGGTGCTGCGCGTCGCGTCCGCCGGGTTCGCCGAGCTGCGCGACGCCGTGTTCGCCGCCGTGGCGCAAAGCACGGTGCGCAAGGTCGCGCTGCAAACCTTTCAGCACCTGCATCGCTTGTCGCTGCGCTTCCACATGGACCGCATGACCGGCGGGCTGTCCCGCTCCATCGAGCGCGGCACCGGGGGCGTCGAGAACGTGCTGCGCTTGGCGGTGTTCAACATCGTGCCGACCCTGCTTGAGGTTGTGCTGGTTGTCGGCATCCTGTGGCACTTGTTCGATTGGCGCTTCGGCAGCGTCACGTTGGTGACGGTGGCGCTCTACATCGGCTTCACCTTCGGCTTCACCAACTGGCGCGTCCGGTTCCGCCGGGCGATGAACGACACCGACAACGACGCGCAGAACAAGGCCATCGACAGCCTGCTGAACTTCGAGACCGTCAAGTATTTCGGCAACGAGGCACACGAGGCGCGGCGCTTCGACGAGGCCCGCGCCCGCTACGAGCGCGCGGCGGTCAAGAGCCAGGTCACCCTCAACATGCTGAACCTGGGCCAGGCGCTGATCATCGCGGCGGGCCTCGGCGGCGTCATGCTGATGGCGGCGAACGGCGTGCAGGCCGGCACCATGACAGTGGGCCAATTTGTATTGGTGAACACCTACCTGATGCAGCTTTACCAGCCGCTGAACTTCCTGGGCTTCGTGTATCGGGAGATCAAGCAGGGTCTGGTGGACATGGAGCAGATGTTCCGCCTGCTGGCCGTGGGGCAGGAGGTCGCGGACCGGCCCGGCGCCCTCGTGCTCGCGGCGCACCCGTCCGGCGGCGCGCAGCCCGGCACGGTGGCGTTCCGCGACGTGCATTTCGGCTACAACCCGAACCGGGAAATCCTGCGCGGCGTGAGCTTTTCCGCCGCTGCCGGGGCCAAGCTCGCCATCGTGGGGCCGACCGGCGCGGGGAAGTCCACGATCAGCCGCCTGCTGTTCCGCTTCTACGACGTGACGGAAGGCGCGGTGGAGATCGACGGCATCGACGTGCGCGACCTGACGCAGGCCAGCCTGCGCGCCGCCATCGGCGTGGTGCCGCAGGACACCGTGCTGTTCAACGACACCATCGGCTACAACATCGCCTATGGCCGACCTGGCGCGTCGCAGGCGGAGGTCGAGCACGCCGCCCGGCTGGCCCAGGTGCATGATTTCGTCCTGCGCCTGCCGGACGGCTACAACACCCGTGTCGGCGAGCGCGGCCTCAAGCTGTCAGGCGGGGAAAAGCAGCGCGTTGCCATCGCTCGTACCATTTTGAAGAACCCGCGCATCCTCATCCTGGACGAGGCGACTAGCGCGCTGGACACCCGGACGGAACGGGAGATCGAAACGGCGCTGCGCACCGTGTCGGCGCACCGCACCACGCTGGTGATTGCGCACCGGCTGTCCACCGTGACGGACGCCGACGAGATCCTGGTGCTGAACGAGGGCAGGGTGGCCGAGCGGGGCACCCATGCCAGCCTGCTGGCCGCCGACGGCCTGTATGCCCGCATGTGGGCGTTGCAGGTCGAGCAAGGCGAGGTTTCCGAGCCGGAGACGGCGCAACTGGCGCCGGACGCAGTGCTGCCGGAGCCGGTCGCGGCGCAGTAGCCGCGGGCCGGCCGCCAACCATCTGAACAGGAGCGACCCCATGCCGCATGACGGCGACCACGCCTCCCCCGAAGCCCCGGCTGACCTGAGCCATGCCGGCGCCATCGTTGACAAGGCGATCGAATACATGACGGGTCAGAACCTCAGCCCGCTTTCGGTCGCCTCGGCTTTGCTCGGCGGCTCGCTCGGCCTGCTGGCGCGCACCATGAGCGACGAGGCCATCGTGCAGGTGCTGCAGAACGCCATGTCCAGCGTGCGGTCGGGCGAGCTGCGGGCGGAGTATGGCCCGCACGGGGGCACGTCGGGGCGCGCTTGAGCCGCCGCCGGGTTGACGCGGCGGCTCCGGGCCGGCATAAGCCGGGCTTCAGCCGCCGGTTTCGTCCTGTGCGGTGTTTTCCATTTAAGGGTTTCCGATGTCTCGTCGATGCCAGTTCACGGGCAAGGGTGTGCAGTCTGGCAACAACGTCAGCCATGCGAACAACAAGACCCGCCGCCGCTTCCTGCCCAACCTGCAGCACACGTCGCTGCTGTCCGACGTCTTGGGCACCACGGTGCGCGTGCGGCTGACGACCCATGCCATCCGCACCATTGAGCACAATGGCGGCCTTGATGCGTTTCTGCTCAACACGCCGAACCGGAGCCTGCCGGAAGAGGCGCAGGTGCTGAAGCGCCGCATTGCCCGGTCCAAGGCCAAGCGCGCCGCTGCCCAGCCCGCCGCCTGACGCAAACCGTGGCGGCGGTGAAGGCCCGCTTTGGCGGGCCTTTTTTGTGCCGTGCCCACCGATGGTAAGCGGGGCGTTCCACCGGTTGCGGCGCAGCCGGCAGACCGCCCGCCGGGACCGCCAGGCCGCGCCGCCCTCCTTGGCCGTGCGGCTGCCGGACGGCCGGGTGATCGCCGTCGAGGAGTATGGCGACCCAGCCGGACCCACGGTGCTGTACTTCCATGGCTGGCCGGCGTCGCGGCTTGAGGCCGGGTTGATCCTAGGTTTGCCAGTCCGCCTGCTGGCGTTCGGCCGGCCGGGCTATGGGCGGTCCTCGCCGCATCCGGGCCGGACCCTACTGGATTGGCCGCGGGACGTGGCCGACGTTGCGGACCGGCTCGGCCTCCAGCGGTTCTATGTCGTCGGCGTGTCGGGCGGGGCGCCTTTTGCCGTGGCCTGCGCCTATGCCCTGCCGCAGCGGGTGCGGGGCGCGGCACTGGTTTGCCCGGTGCCGCCGGCGCACGGCGTCGATCCGCACGCGTCCGGGGTCGGCCTGCTATACCGCCTGGGGCGTCATCCGGTGCTGGCGCATCGCCTGTTCAGCACCGTGCGCCCGCTGCTGCGGCACCAAGTCATCACGCCGCGCACCCTGGTGGGCGGCTCGCTGCCGGCTGCCGACCGCGAATGCCTGGACCGGCAAACCCTGTCCGGTCTCGCCCGGGTTTGGCGGGAGGGCGTCGGACGCAGCGTGCAGGGCGCTGCAGCCGACGCTGGGATCTACGCACGGGATTGGCAGGTTCCGCTCTGCGGGATCACCGTGCCCGTCGATCTTTGGCATGGCGGCGAGGACGCGCTGATCCCGCGATACGCCCTGGCGGCGTTTGAGGCGATCCCAAACCTTCGCCTGCATCTCGTGCCGGACGAGGGGCATTGCTCCCTAGCCATCCGGCATGCGCCCCGCATCCTGGAGCAGTTGACGAGGGAGCCGCAGGCCGCCATCCCCGCGGCCTAAACAACTAGCGGCGCCCGCTCCGCCATCGCGCGGCCCCAGGCGTGCGCCGCGTCCTCGTCGAACAGCTCGGCCAGCTTCTTCATGACCGTGCCGCCCAGCTCTTCCGCATCCACAATGGTCACAGCCCGGCGGTAGTAGCGTGTCACGTCATGCCCGATGCCGATCGCGATCAGCTCGATGAGGTCGCGGCCCTCGATCTCCCGGATCACCTCGCGCAGGTGCTTTTCCAGGTAGTTGCCCGGGTTGACCGACAGCGTGCTGTCATCCACCGGGGCGCCGTCGCTGATGACCATCAGGATGCGCCGGTGCTCCGGCCGCGCCATCAGGCGGCGGTAGGCCCAGAGCAGCGCTTCCCCGTCGATGTTCTCCTTGAGCAAACCCTCCCGCAGCATCAGCCCCAGGTTCTTGCGCGCCCGGCGCCACGGCGCATCGGCGGACTTGTAGACGATGTGGCGCAGGTCGTTGAGCCGCCCGGGGTTGCGCGGCTTGCCCTCCGCGACCCAGCGCTCCCGGCTGTGCCCGCCCTTCCACGCGCGGGTGGTGAAGCCCAGCACTTCCACCTTGACCGCGCAGCGCTCCAGGGTGCGGGCCAGGATGTCCCCGCACATAGCGGCCACCGTGATCGGCCGCCCGCGCATGCTGCCGGAATTGTCGATCAGCAGGGTCACGACCGTGTCGCGGAAATCCGTTTCCCGTTCCCGCTTGTAGGACAGGGACAGCATGGGATTGACCACCACGCGCGCCAGGCGCCCAGCGTCCAGCATGCCCTCGTCCAGGTCGAACTCCCAGGCCCGGGTCTGCTGCGCCAGTAGCCGGCGCTGCAAGCGGTTGGCGAGCTTGCTGACCACGCCCTGCAGGTGCTGCAACTGCTGGTCGAGCTGCTGGCGCAGCCGGGCGAGCTCTTCGGGGTCGCACAGGTCCTCGGCGTCGATTTCCTCGTCGTGGGTGCGGGAAAACGCGCGGTAGGCCATGTGGTCGTCGGGAATGGGCTTCTCGCGCCGGGTTTGCGGGCCGCCGGGCCGGTCGTCACCCTCCGCGGCGGCGGCGTCCTCATCGGCGTCGTCCTCGCCCTCGTCCTCCGTGGCCTCGCCCTGCATCTGCTCGGGCTGCGCGCCCATGGAGCTGTCGGTGTCGGCCTGGGTGTCGCCCTCCGCCTCGTCCGCGTTGTCCTGCGACCCTGCCTGCTCGCCACCGTCCTCGCCCTCGTCGGTTTGGTCGTCGGGTTCGGCTTCGACCTCGGCTTCCGCCAGGTTCAGCGCGGCGAGCAGCTTGCGCGCGGCCCGGGTGAACCGCGCCTGGTCGTTCTGCGTGGACGCCATCTCGGACAGCGCGCCCTCCGCTTCCTCGCCCAGGGTGCCGCGCCAGCTTTCCAGAATGCGGGCCGCTGCGGGCGGCACCGGCTCCCCCGACATGCATTCGCGTGCCAGGAGCGACAGCGCCGCCGGGAGCGGCAACTGGTCCTTGCGCGTCATGCGGTCAAAGCCTTCGGCCTCGCACTCGTCCGACAGCCGGGCGCGGATATTGGCGGCGACGCCGGCCATGTGCGCGGCGCCGATCACCTCGACCCGCGCCTGCTCCAGCGCGTCGTACACGTCCTTGGCTTCGCGCTGGCCGGGGCTGCGAGCGGCGTGCACGGCGTCGTCATGGTGGCGCAAGCGCAGCGCCACGCTGTCCGCCGCGCCGCGCAGCTTCGCCATCTCGGCGGGCGGCAAGGCCCGCGTCGGCAACGGCAGGCGGGCGCGCTTGCCGACCAGGCCGCTCGGGCCGGGCTGGAAGGCGACCTGCACTTCCGGCACCTGCGCGATGGCGCGCAGCACGCCGGCGGTGGCCCGCTTGAAGTCCTCGGTGCGCGAGTTGTCCTTGCTGCCGCTCATGGGAGGCCGCTTACAGCCCCTTGCGCGGCGCCAGCAAGCCGGTCGGCAGCTCCTCGTTGAAACAGCGCTGGTAGTATTCCGCCACCGTGCTGCGCTCTGCCTCATCGCACTTGTTGAGGAAAGTCAGGCGGAACGCGAAGCCGACATCCTTGAAGATGCGCGTGTTCTCCGCCCAGGTGATCACCGTGCGCGGGCTCATCACCGTGGAAATGTCGCCGTTGATGAACCCGGCGCGCGTCAGGTCCGCCAGCGCGACCATGCTCTCGATCCGCTTGCGCTCCGGCTTGTTGCCGGGGTCGATGCCCATCTTGGCCATCACGATCCCGGTTTCCTGCGCGTGCGGCAGGTAGTTCAGCGTAGCGACAATATTCCAGCGGTCCATCTGGCCCTGGTTGATCTGCTGCGTGCCATGATACAGCCCGGTGGTGTCGCCCAGGCCCACCGTGTTGGCCGTGGCGAATAGCCGGAAGCTCTGGTGCGGGCGGATCACGCGGTTCTGATCGAGCAGGGTCAGCCGGCCTTCCACTTCCAGCACCCGTTGGATCACGAACATCACGTCCGGGCGCCCGGCGTCATACTCGTCGAACACCAGCGCGCAGGCGTGCTGCAAGGCCCAGGGCAGGATGCCCTCGCGGAACTCGGTAATCTGCTTGCCGTCCTTGAGGACGATGGCGTCCTTGCCGATCAGGTCGATGCGGCTGATGTGGCTATCGAGGTTGACCCGGATGCAGGGCCAGTTCAGCCGCGCCGCCACCTGCTCGATGTGCGTGCTCTTGCCGGTGCCGTGGTAGCCCTGGATCAGCACCCGGCGGTTGGCGCCGAAGCCGGCCAGGATCGCCAGCGTGGTTTCCCGGTCGAACTTGTAGGCCTTGTCGATCTCCGGAACATGCTCGGTCGGCACGGAAAAGGCGGGCACGTCCATATCGACGTCAAGGCCGAACGCCTCCCGTGCATTCACCGTCGTGTCCGGGACACTGATGGCCGAGGTTGGGGTGGAGCGGGCGTTGGCGAGTGCGGCGATGTTGTTCATAGGCCTTGGGGTCCTGTGCAATGCTCCGCGGTGCGACGAGCCGGGCGACGGAAACTAGCCCCGTTCGGGGCGGTTGCGAAAGCTTACCCGGTCGCGGCCATCCGGGGCTCGGCAGTGAGATGTTGCCGCACCGCGGCATAAGCAAGGTTGATTGTCTTTAGACGCTCCTCCGACGCGCGGTCTCCGCCATTGGCGTCGGGGTGGTGGCGCTTGGCCAGTTCCTTGTAGCGCGCCTTGAGCGCTTCCATGGAGACCGGCCAATCCAGCCCGAGCGCCTGCATGGGGTCGCGCAGGTTTGCCGGCACGGCGGTTCTGGGCGGCGTCGCCGCGGCGCCCCGGCGCATCCGCCCGGCCGACAGGATATGCAGCGGGTCGCGCAGCATCGCCTCGTCGAACGCTTGCGCGCCCAGGCGGCCCAGCGGCCAGGTCGGGCGCTGCCATCCGGTGTCGGAGCGCACCTGCGCCTCGATCTCGCCCGGCGTCATGCCTTTGTAGAAGTCCCACGCCAGGTTGTACTCGCGCACGTGCTCCAAGCAGAACCACCAGTATTGGTTCAGCGCGTTGCGAGATTTGGGCGCGCGAAAGCCGCCGGCCTCGGGGCAACCGGGCATGTCGCAGGGGCGTCCCGGCGCGGCCGGGTCGGGCGTGTAGGCCCGTGGTCGCGGGGATCGGGTCATCCTTCTTTATGTGCTGTCAACCACGGCTGCGGCAAGTCCTTCCCTCCGCCCGCGGGCCGGGCTAAGCCTTCTTCCATGCTTCCCTCAAGCCCCGCCCCCCAGCCCGGCCGCGCCGAGCGCATGCGCGCCCTGCTGTCCAGCGCCCTCGCGCCCGTTCTGCTGGACGTGCGGGATGACAGCAGCCTGCATGCCGGCCATGCCGGGGCGGCGCCGGGCGGCGAAACGCATTACAGCGTGCTGGTGGTGTCCGACCGGTTTCGGGGCCAAAACCGGGTGGCCCGGCACCGCCTGGTGAACGCGGCGCTCGGAGCGGAATTCTCGGGCGGCCTGCATGCGCTGGCGCTCACGCTGCGCACGCCGGAGGAGCAGGCGGCGCTCAAGGGCTGACTGCGCCCCCGGTGTAGAACTGCGGCCATTGCCGGGCCACCACGGGACTGTCGGGCGCATAGGCCTTGCAGGTGCCCAGCAGCATCGGCTTCCGGGGCGGCTCCGCCGGCTGCTGTGCCGTGTCCACGGCGTTCGGCGCCGCGTCCCGCTTGACGCGCACGGCATACAAAGTTTGGAACGCCACGGTGCCCATCTGGCCCAGCAGCTCCCGCAGGTGGGTGCAGCCGTGCACGCCCCCGATGCGCTCGTTCGCCGCCTTCAGGAACCCGCGGCCAACCTTCAGCCCGGCGAGCCGCGCGAAATTGGGCGCGGCGGAGGGGCAGATCCCATAAGGGCCAAACTCCGTCACCGCCTCGAACGCGGTGATCTCCATGTCCTCGTTCAGCGTCATGCGCGCCAGCATGCGGTGCAGCGGCACGCCGGGGTTGATCTGGCCGCGCTCGGCATTGCTAAAGGCGTAGGACTTGGTGTCCTGCAGGGTCGCCTCGATATCGAACAGGCCGTCTGCACGCCGGTAGCCGCGCAGCTCGATGTCGCGCAGGTGCAGCAGCTCACGCGCCACGGGTTCGGTCAGCGGCATTGGCATCTCCATTCGCTGCGTCGCAACATAATGACGAGCCGGCAACGCTGCTAGACGAAGCGGGCCAAACGCACGGCGGTGTGGCCGCGGCTGGGGCGCAGGCTCGGCATGACCAGGAGGCAATGGTCGTGCGGCGTACGGATCTCGGCGGCGCCGTCCATCGCAATCAGCGTGTTGCGCTGCGCGATCACCTCGCCCCCGCGGAACGGCTGCACAAAGGCGAAGCTCGCGGTTGCGGCGGTGACGGTCATCGTGACCTCGGCGCAGCGCAGGCTGGGCACCGGCGGCGGGCCGTCCACGAACCCATGATAGCGCAGCAGGGCCGACACGCAGGCGGCGCTGGTGTCCACCGTGGAAGGCTGCCAATGCTGCCCGCCCTCCACCAGGCAGGCGGCGGCGGCCTGGCCCGGCGCGGTGAAGTGCGGGTAATCGATCAGCCGCGGCCCCGTGGCGTGCCCGCTGTCCGCAACCACAAGCCCCGGCACGCCCAGCGCGGTCGCCAGCCGCCGCCCTTGCGCGGCCGGCCCGCTGAGGATCAGCGGCTCGGACGGCCACAACATGGAATGCAAGTCCAGCAGCACGTCCACCGTGTCGATCAGCGGGCGCATCTCGCGGGCGCGGTCTAGCTCGTTGCTGCGCCGCGGGCCGTCCAGCACGGCGGGGTCCCACACGCGGTTCATGTCCTCGTCCAGGAAGCGCGACGCGGTGGGCTGCGCCGGGTCGAAGCGAAAATAGGCGGCGATGTTGGCAAACCCCAAAGTCAGCTTGCCCCGCGCCGGCACGATGCCGCGGCGCATGAGCCGGTCGAGCACGACGGCGCCGGCGATCTCGTTGCCATGCAGCGCCGCGATCAGCGCGATGTGCGGGCCGGGCTGCCCGGCGTCGAACGTCGTGAAGCCGCGCACGCCCGTGTTGCCCGGCAGCCACCATGAAATGTCGGGCGCGGCCAACTCCACCGCGAAATGCGGGATCGCATGGGGTGCCGGCTCCATCGGTGCGCTCAGGCCGCCCGCCGTTCTGCGATGGGGACGGGCGGATCGGACGGGGTGCGCGGCAGGGCCATTCTCATATCCTATACGGCCCGCCGCCGGCGGCAACCGGCGGCGATTCGATGCACGCCTCGCTTGCACGCACGCTGGCGACACCCGGAACGAGCGGCTATAATGGTTTTCCGCAAGTAAGGGCCGGTGCATGCGTCTTGAGGTAAGAAGGGCGGTCCTGGCAGGTACCCCGAGGCTTGCGTCGCTGCGGGCCATGGGCCGCAGCGCCCACGCGCCGAGCCGCTGAGCGGGCGGCGCAAAACCCATGCTGGACGCGGTTGAAGGGCCAGGCCCACCCCTGCACCCGCTGCACCCGCTGCACCCGCTGCATCGCGTGTGGCGCGGCCTGCCGCGGGACGCGCGGCGCCGTTGGCTGGTCCGGGGATCGGCCTGGCTGGCCCCGCGCCCCGACCAGCCC
>CALMVT010000384.1 GCA_937873175.1 uncultured Acetobacteraceae bacterium
GAGAAGGCCTGGCCCAACCTGCGGCTGATCGAGCTGGGCGATGCCGCCCTGGAACCGCCCCCAACTGGCGCCATGATCTCCACCGCGGCACCCACCGGTGGCCCGGGGCTGTCCAGCGGCCCCGGTCTTCTTCCAAGCAAGCAACTGAGCGGCGTGCCATTTGCGCGCGGCCCTTCGCCGTCCAGCGAAGCCGGCCCGCCCCTGTGTGCGTTCTTCTGCCGAAGGAGATCTCGCCCGATGCCCAACGCTGTCAAACTGCCTCACAAGCTCGACCGCAAGACCATGACCTGCCAGGCGGTGATCGAGACGCCAAAGGGGGCCCGCTCCAAATTCGACTACGACGAGGAGAGCGAACTGTTCCGCCTCGCCGGCCTATTGCCCGAAGGCATGAGCTTCCCGCTGGATTTCGGGTTCTTCCCCTCCACCAAGGCGCAGGACGGTGATCCCTTGGACGCCCTGGTCCTGCACGACGAGCCGATCCCGACAGCCGCGCTCGTCGCCGTCCGGCTGATCGGCGTGATCGAGGCTGACCAGACCGAGCAGGGGAACACGGTGCGGAACGACCGGCTGCTGGCGGTTACCACCTGCTGCTCGCACCAGTACGAGCAGGTCACGGAGGTGGAGCAGCTTGGGAAGATGTTCGTCGACCATCTGACCAAGTTCTAGGTCAACTACAACGCCCTGAAGGGCAAGAGGCGTGCGCGGCATCCACGGCCCGGACCGCGCCGCGGACGCCCTTGGGAAGGCGGCCGAGGCGGACCCGGCCAGCGGATCAGCATGACGTCGATAGCGACCGTAGCGCGACAACAAAGCGGGCCGCGCGTGGTGTGCAACGATTGTGGGTTGCGCATTCCCGCCAACGAACTCGGGGTGCGGATTTGTGGATCGGCACCCTACTCTGCCGTGGCCGACCGCGCCGCCTGGATTTCGCCATCAACGAATGTCCGCTTCCTTTTGGCGCTCACTCCAAACCGGACCGGCAACTCCCGGCCAGTCATGGCGTCAGCTACGGCCCCCTCGGCCGCCTCCTCAGCACCGGACGCGGCAGGCGGACCTCATGATACGATCCTGGCGTGGCCGCATCGACCGCGGCCTCAATCGCCGGGATGCAGTCCTTCACGATCGGCCATGCCGGGCTGGACAGGACAATCAGCGCCAGCCGGCGCCCCGTCAGGTTCTGCTGGTAGCAAGTGCGCTGATCGGCTGTCAGCATCACCTCGAAGCCTGCTTGCTCAGCCGCCGACAGCAGATCGCCGTTGCTCAGGTCCGACCAGCCCTCATCCTCGGTTGTCCGAACTGTGTGACCCGCCAGATGCCGCCGGACATCCCAGGGAATGTTCTTATCCAACAGAACTGAGGGCACGTTGCCGCTTGGCGTATTGGTAGATGGCAAGCACGTTTTCTGGCGAGGTACGAAGCTGGTAGTTGTCCACCACATCCTGCACAGACTCGCCCAAGTCCATGTTCTCGACGACCAGATCGGCCGGCATGCGCGGATCTTCACGCAGTGCCGGAGCGCCGGAGATGAAGCCCGGGCGGGAGATCACGAGCGGGCAGTCTGACCAGTCCATGGCGAGCCTACGGGCAAAGGACTTAGAGGGGCGTATCCTACCACATATGGGGTGGCGTGGCTGGCGCAAAGAAAGTCGGCTTTTTGCCGACTTCGCCTCGGAGCGGGCGGTCCGTTCTCGGCCATTCCTTCCTGGGCGCTTCGGCGTCAGCCTGGGCTGTTGAGGAAGGCCATGTGAAAGATGCGGTGGCATATGGGCGTGGTCATCCCGGCTCGCCGACATGATGAGCCCTGATCTCGACTTCCGCGGCGTTCTCTCCATAACTGCACGCCGTGCCGCCCCGGTGCGAAGAGGGTGGCATGGGAGGACAGCATGGTGCGAGTGC
>CALMVT010000385.1 GCA_937873175.1 uncultured Acetobacteraceae bacterium
GGGCCTGCAGCATGTGGCCACGGCCGCGGCCATGAACCTCGACCGCATCGCAGCCCGGTTCGGAGGACGGCCTATCGCACCCACCCGCATCTCGCGCTTCGCTGCTCTTGCCGCGTAACAAACAACTCGCCACCAGTGTCTGGTGGTTTTTCGGACAAGCATCCGTGTTATGACTTTCGCCTTACGCCGCCCTCTGCCGTCGGTGCCGGCATGCCCGGTGGTGGCCTGTCCGGTGCGGTCGATCCCGCAAGCGCGGGCCACCGCCGGGCGAGGTCCTGGACGGGACCGGTCTCAATTCCGACTGCATGGGCCAAGGCGAACAGAAGCTGCTCCGCATCCCCGCGCGCCCGGAGCCGTGCCGGCGCCTGTTCCAACCCGCGCAACCCGCGCTCCCGCATCGCCGGATCAAGCACGGCCGCGAGCCGATGCCAGTCGCCGAGAGTAAACAGCGGGATGCTGTTCGCCGCCTTGAACAGCGCGTCCGTCCAGTGGGCGTCGTAAGCGCCACCGTCGCACCACGCGACGGTTCCGGCGCCAAGCGCCTCATTCAGGATCGTGGCGACACGGCCCACCGGCTGCCCACGGGCGAGAAGGTCTGTGCCACGGATGCCATGCACCTTGGCCGATTTCGGGTTCCAATGGCCGCGCCGGCTCCAGTCCCCCGCGGGTTGGATGAGCGTGGACCAGCCAAGAATCGCCTCGGCGGGACCGGGCCAGAGCGCAAGGCCGACCTCGACCGGGTAGCCATCCTGATCGAGCGAACTCGCCTCGAAATCAATGGCGACGAGCGGCCACGGCAGCGCCATGCGCCACGGCGGGTGCCGGGGCCTGTTCAGTTGAGCATCCAGCCAGCGGAGATGGCGGCGGGACCCGATCCGGTGTACCGAAGGCAGGGTTGGCCATCAAGGTTCAGGCCTGCTGGAAAGTTGGACCGCAATGGTTGGCTCCTCCGAACGGGCGCCATCTGACCACTGCAAGACGTCAGATACGGTCGGGGCCAGTTTGGATGGGTTCCAACGCCAGCAGCGAGCCGTATGAGCGCGCGGTGCACCAAGGCCATGGCCAGCGTGCCGCACTGGCAGTAGGCCAGCGATGTCGCCCGGAGCCGGTCGATCTGGTCAGGGTCCGAGATGGTGCCCGTGGCCGATGGCAAGAAGGCAACGCCGCTATCGGCGGTAGCGTCGGGACCGTCGTGGTCGAGCCTGGAACACAGTGCCGGGGCGACGGACTCGATCGAGTGGCTGATGCTCACCGGCCATGACGAGATCCGGCTGCTGGCCCGCTGGTGCGGGCTGGCGGCGCGGCCCACAGCCACTCGGCCGCGGACACCGGCCGTGCCACGTCCGGATCTGTCGCAGGCAAGGCGCATCCTGATCCTCGCCGCTCCACGGCGTCCGGGCACCTGCTCTCGACTGCCCGGAGCAGCGGACACCCGGCCGCCGTGGTGACGGCGGCAAGGGCTTGGCTCAGCAACTGAAGGAAACATCGATGGCCATCGGGAACGCGGTTCAACGGGGCAGCTTCGTGTATGTTTACGACGAGAAGGGGCGCCAGCTTTCGGCTTTGTCCGCCGGCAGCGGGCGGGAGGATGGGCTGAAGGGCTACACGGGCTCGACCGTGAGCGTCCGGCGCGGCGCCTTCATCTACACCTACGACGAACGGGGCCGCCAAATCTCGACGACGCCCGCGTGCTAAGATGGCGCCGCTCGTTGCCATTGGCTCGGCCCGCGACATGGCGGATGATCCCAGGGGCACGGAGCGATCAGCCGTCGCCTGGATTTCGGCAAGACCAGAGTACTGGCCGTCAGCCGAAGCAAGCGGGACACCGGGCAGCTTGCGCGATCCGGAACCCTGCCTCGGCGTGGCATGTCTCGTGTTCGGGGTCGGCGCGGGCGGCGCCGGGTGGGTCAACCGCCTCCGGCGGTCAGGATGGTTTGCCGGGCTGGAACCCCAGCCGGACGACCTGGCCGTCGCCGACGGTGTTTCCGCCGGGCACTGGGTCGTGCCGGCCGGCGGGGATGGCAGCCGGGATGGGATCGAAGCTCTCGTCGCACAGGCGCGCTGGCCCGATGCGCCGCTCGCGGCGGTCGCCGTTCCGCGCGGGGCGGGACCCGGCGACGAAGCGACGGGGCTCGCCCTCGTCGGCGCCCTGCGGCGGCGTCGCGACGCGAGGGGCTGCCGGACAGCCGTGATCGTGACCGTCGAGGCGGGCACGTCGCCCACCGCCCACGCGTTCGTGCGCGGGCTGCTCCGCCTGGGTGCCCTCGTGGTAAGGGCGGGCCTGGACGCGCCGGGCGATCACCTTCACCACTTTCCGCTGCGGGCCGCGGTGCTGCCACGGCGGGGGCGCCGCCTGGTCTGCGTCGATCTTGCCGACCACCTGGCCTGCTGGACACCGGGCAGCGTCACGGACCTGCACGTGATCCCTTCCCGCCCCGACAAGGCCGCACGGGCCCTGGCCCGGTTGCCCGTGCCCCGGAATTCCGGCATCGGCCAAGCCCGCGCCCTCAACCTCCATGCGCACTACGACCTGGACGTCCCCGGCAGTCTCCTCGTAGGGATCGACCAGCTCGCGACGCGGTGCCGCGGGCGCTTCCTCGGGCCGGACGGCGACATGGTGTTCACAACGGCGCTAGTGCACGGAGGCGAGTGCGGACGGCACGGCCCCTGCCCCACACGGTT
>CALMVT010000386.1 GCA_937873175.1 uncultured Acetobacteraceae bacterium
CCACCAAGCCCTCCTGCGCCGAACAGACCGGAAGGCAACCACATTTCAGCTCACACCAAAAATCAGAATTTTAGCCAATTGGTATCAGAGCGCCTGCCAGACCGGTGCATTGTAACGGCGGACTCGGGCACCAGTAGCGTCTGGTATGCGCGCGACCTGCGGTTCCGGCCAGGGATGGCGGGGTCTGTGTCCGGCACGCTGGCCACCATGGGCTGCGCCGTGCCTTATGCCATTGCCGCCAAGTTTGCCCACCCAGACCGGCCGGTGGTGGCGCTGGTGGGCGACGGCGCGATGCAGATGAACGGGATCAGCGAACTCGTCACCATTGCCAAGTACTGGCGCCGACGGGCCGACCCGCGCCTAGTCGTGCTGGTGCTGAACAACCGTGACCTGGCGTACGTGACCTGAGAGCAACGGGTCCAGGCGGGCGACCCGAAGTTCGACGCGGCGCAGCAGCTCCCGGACCTGCCCTATGCCGGCATGGCCGAGCTGATGGGCCTGCGCGGCATTCGGGTGGAAACGCCCGAGGGCGTCGGCCCTGCCTGGGCCGAGGCGCTGGCTGCCGACCGGCCTGTGGTGCTGGACATGGTGACGGACCCCAACGTGCCGCCGTTGCCACCGCACATCACGATGAAGCAGGCCCGCACTTTTGCCCACGCCCTGTTCACCGGTGAGCCGAACACGGCAAATGTGCTGGTCAACACGGCGCGCGAGATGGTGGGTGCGCTGATGCCCGGAGGTGCGAAGGGCTGAGAGCGGATGGCAGCGTGATGGGACTTCTGGCGTGGCTCACAACCCGCAGTCGCTCCGCGTGGAACCTCTCGGCTCACCGATCCGCTATGGCCATCCGTGGTACCTCACCTGGATCGATCCCAGTGTGGGCATCGCCGCGGGCCGCGTACTCGAGCATGGCTCGCGCGATTTCGCGTTCCCCCATGACCACGGCATCAGCGCCCAACTGGCCGAGATGAGCGACCTCGGCATCGAAATGGGCGCGGGCGACAATCTCGATGCCGGGGTTGGCCGCGCGCGCCTGCTGAACGATCTGGCCGGCTTCGAAGGCGTCCGGAATGGCGACCAAAAGGAGGCGCGCCCCGGCCAGGTTGGCCGAGGCAAGCAGACCGAGATCGGCGGCGTTGCCCAGCAACACCTCGGTTCCGCGGTCGCGCAGGGGCTGCACGATCGCGTCCCCGGCTTCGATCACCAACAGCTTCCGGCCGCTGCGGAGCAGGCCGTCCGCCACCAGTCCGCCAACCCGGCCACACCCCACCAGCACCACGTGACCCTCCAACGCCGTGGTCGGATGCTCGACCCGCACCGGCGCTACGGCCGCGACCGGCACGTCGGAGCTGTCCTGCGGGGCAGGCACAACGCCGTCAGCTCTGTCGGTCCAGGGCTTGAGGCGGTTCACCGCGAAGAACAGCACCGGGTTCAGCAGGATCGACAGGATCGAAGCTCCCAGGATCAGGTCGCGCGCCCTCCCATCCAACAAGCCCAGTTCGATCCCGAGCGCCGCGAGGATGAAGGAGAACTCGCCGACCTGCGCCAGCCCCGCGGCGATTGTCAGCGCCGCGACCCGCGTTTGGCCAAGCGCGCGCAGGGTCAGGAACGCCGCCGTCGGCGTGCCGACCAGCACCACGGCCAGGGTGCCGAGCAGGGGGAGAGGTTCGTTCACCAGCACGGCGGGGTCGAACAGCATACCGACGGAGATGAAGAACAGCACCGCAAACGCGTCGCGCAGTGGCAGCGTCTCGTCCGCCGCGCGCTGGCTAAGCTGAGACTCGCTCAACACCATGCCGGCGACGAACGCGCCCAACGCGAAAGACACCCCGAACAGCTCCGACGCCACGAAGGCAACGCTCAGCGCCACCGCCAGCACGGCCAGACGGAACAGCTCGCGCGAGCCGGTGTGGGCGACGTAGTGCAGCACGGCCGGGATCAGCCGTCGTCCGACCACCAGCATCAGCACCACAAAGGCGGCGGCCTTGCCCAGGGTGATGGCGATGGTGATCCCAAGCTGCGGCAGGTTCAGGACGCTCGACCCATCGTCCTTCAGCAACGGCGCCACGACTGGCAGCAGCACCAGCGCCAGCACGGTCACGAGGTCCTGGATCACGAGCCAACCGACGGCGATGTGCCCGCGATGCGTGTCCATCAGCCGGCGTTCCTGGAGGCTGCGCAGCAGCACGACGGTGCTGGCCACGCTCAGGGCGAGCCCGAAAACGGACGCGGCGCCCAGAGGCCAACCAAGCATCCATCCCAACCCGGTGCCGAGCAAGGCCGCCAGGGCGATCTGGATCAAGGCGCCCGGGACAGCGACGGCGCGAACCGCCAACAGGTCCTTCACCGAGAAATGCAGTCCGACGCCGAACATGAGCAGGATGACGCCGATCTCGGCCAGCTGCAGGGCCAGGCCCTGGTCTGCCACGAACCCGGGCGTCGAAGGCCCGACTGCGATGCCGGCGAGCAGGTAGCCGACCAGCAGCGATATCTTCAAGCGGTTCGCCAGCGTGGCCAGGAGAAAAGCGAGGGCCAGCCCAATCACAAGGATGGCGATGAGTGGGCTCTCGTGGGACATGGGCGATAGATTTTCCTTGGTGGAGAATGTCCCGGAGCGGGTTGCTTTGTTGAGTTGGGGCGCCGCCGCCTTCATCTCAACCAAAATGATTGGTTCTGCCGGAGTGAGGTGGTTGCCGATGGGTGTGCTGACCAGTGCTCAATGCCGGGCCGCGCGAGGTCTGCTCGATTGGACGCAGGACGCCTTGGCCGAGCGCGCCGGCGTGTCCCGCAGCACGATTCGGGATTTCGAGGCGGGTCGCCACACTCCCCATCGCGCGACGCAGGATCAGATCGCCGCAGCGCTGGAAGATGCGGGCGTTCTGTTCGTTTTCGGGGGCGAAGCCGGTCCGGGCGTGCGACTGCGCGTGCCTGTGTAACAAAATTGCCTGCATCCAGGGGGAGCTCGTCGAAGATGGTGCCAAGGGTGGAGCTGAGTACACCCCGACGGTTTTGCGCCTAGATGAGAACCTGAGCCGCCTTGGGCGGCCCAAGGGACATCCATGGTACAAGCCGCTCAAGCCTGCTTAAAGGAGGAGGTCCGAACGCACCCGCATCCCAATCCAGCCGGCACGGTGCTTCGGCTCCGGACGTGGCTGCGCAGCTTGTATGAGGACGACGCTTCCTGGGCGCGCCGGGCGCGCGATGGGCTGCTCGCCTTCGACGTTGGCGTCCTGCTGTTCGTCGTCGCAACCTCGTTCGCACCCAGCATCACCTGGCTCGAGGTGGTGGACACCATGCTCGGCGTGGTGCTGCTCACCGAGTTCGCCGCGCGGATGCTCGCGAGCCGGACCTTGCGGCGGGAGCTGTTGAATCCCTGGAACTGGGTGGACGCGGTGGCGATCGCCTCCTTTCTCATGCCGGTGTCGGGGGAGGCGTTCGGCTTCCTGCGCGCGTTGCGGCTTGTGCGCGTGCTGCGGCTATACCGTGTCCTCGACCGGCTGCGCGAGGTCTCGCCGGTGTTCCGCCGCAACGAGGAGGCCATCATCGCCGGCACGAACCTGCTCGTGTTCATCTTCGTCATGACGGGAATGGTTTACACGACGCAGCACCGGTCCAACCCGCAGATCAGGAACTATGCGGATGCCCTTTACTTCACAGTCACGTCCCTGACGACAACGGGGTTTGGCGACATCACCCTGCCCGGCACCACAGGGCGCATGCTCTCCGTCATCATCATGTTCGCAGGCGTGACCCTGTTCCTGCAGCTGGCGCAGGCGATGTTCCGGCCGTCCAAGATGCGCTTTGAATGCCCGAGCTGCGGCCTGCTGCGGCACGAGGCGGACGCGGTGCATTGCAAGGCATGCGGCGTAGTGCTCCACATCCCGCACGACGGCGGCGACTGAGGTCTGCGACACGGTTCTGTCAGGGCTCGCGCCAACATGCATAGTCTGCGCTTTTGGATGAGCGGCAGCGTGTCGTTACGCAGCATTCCATAATGCCCAGCACGGTCGTCGCGCGACGGAGAAACTGCAGTCTGCGGCGGTCGGCGGGAACATGCTGGTGGTGGCGAGTGCGCGGGCGAGGAAAGTTGCGCAGCTCGTCGTAGCCCCGGCAGAACCGGGCGGCTGATTGCGGGCACTTGAAGCCGCGCATGGACAGCATGTTGCATGGATCCGGAAAGAGGGCGCATTCGCCCCATTCCCGTTCGAGGTCAGGCGGTGCGGACGTAGCTCGGGCGTCCAAGCTCCACCATGCGGTTGAGCGCGTGAACGGCGACCGCCATCTCGGTCGCGCGTCGCTCGTCCGTGCGCGAGCGCAGCCCGTCGCCGATCACCTGCTTGAACCGACCGATCGCCGCTTCGGCTCGGGCTCAGATGGTGTAACCGCTCGCCCTCTGCCAGGCAGCTCGTCCGTGTTTGTCGATGATCTGAAGGTGGCGGTCGCGCTGCGTGGGCGCGGCTTCGGCCGTATCGCTCGCCACCGCCGTGGCACGCGGCGGCACGATGACCGCCGCCTCTGGATGGCGCTCGGCAACGCTGTCATAAACGCGGTCCTGGTCGTATCCGCCGTCGGCGATGAACGAGGACACCGCGCCCGTGATCTGATCCAGCAAGGGGCCGACCTCGGCGCCGTCGTCGACCTCCTTGGCGGTCAGC
>CALMVT010000387.1 GCA_937873175.1 uncultured Acetobacteraceae bacterium
GGCCCGCTTTGCAAGCCCCGGTCGCAATTCCAGTCAGAACGACTTCGGGCTAGGCTGGCCGGATTCTCCACGGCGCCGGCGCCGACCACCGGCACAGCCATGAAGAAGTGAATGGCGGCGGCATAGCCCGGCTGTTTCATTGGCACGCCCCACCGGAAGGACGCCCTCCCTTTGCCGAAACAACGCGCGGATCAGATGCTGGTGGACCGCGGCCTCGCCGAAAGCCGCACCCGGGCGCAAGCCTTAATCCTGGCCGGGGTGGTATGGAGCGGGGAGCGCCGGGTGGGCAAGGCGGGCGACGGCCTGGCGGAGGACGCGGCGTTGGAAGTGCGGGGACAGGATCACCCCTGGGCGTCGCGCGGTGGGCTGAAGCTCGACCATGCGATGCGGCACTTCGGGCTGGATGCCGGCGGGCGGGTGGCGCTGGACGTGGGGGCGAGCACCGGCGGGTTCACCGACGTGCTGCTGCATCACGGCGCGGCGCGGGTGCATGCAGTGGACGTGGGGCACGGGCAGCTCGCCTGGCGGCTGCGCAACGACGCGCGGGTGGTGGTGCATGAACGGTGCAACGCGCGCTACCTGACGGCGGCGCAGGTGCCGGACCCGGTGGCGGCGCTGGCCTGCGACGCATCGTTCATCGGGCTTTCGACGCTGTTGCCGGCGCCGCTGGCGCTGTGCGCGCCGGGCGCCTGGGCGGTGGCGTTGATCAAGCCGCAGTTCGAAGCCGGGCCCGGCCTGGTGGGGTCAAAGGGCGTGGTGCGGGATGCCGGCGTGCACCGCCAGGTCTGTGCCCGGGTGCGGGATTGGTGGGCGGGGCTGCCGGGCTGGGAGGTGCTGGGGATCGAGGCCAGCCCGATCACCGGGCCGGAAGGCAACCGCGAGTTCCTGATCGCAGCGAAGCGAAGCTGAACCGGGGATCATACGGGTGGCACCATTGATCACCCTGGGTGCAGTTGCTGATGGGTTACACCCATTCTACGTGGCCCATGCCGTAGGGTGGGTGCAACCCACCAGAGGATGACGGTCACGCAACCAAGCCGTCCGTGTCAGTCCCGGAGCGCTGCCTCCTGCCGGGAAATCTCGGCCAGCAGCGCCCAAACCCGCGCCGGTTCCATGGGCACGTCGGGGTCGTTCAGGATGCGTTCCAGCTCGGCTAGCTTCAACGCTTCTTCGCACTCCGTCACGCGGCGGTTCCTTCTCCGATGGAGCCAAGTTGGCGCACAAACGTGGCGGGCCTGTGGCAGTTCGCTGTTTGTCTTAAAAACACTAAGTCACATGGATGACAACACCGCGGGCGCCAGGGCGGGGGTCTTGGCAGCGGGGTGGGCCGGGTTGCGGAACCGCAGCTCGCCGCCTGGCGCGCTGTCAGGCTCGGGCAGGCCGAACAGCTCCAGCCGGGATGCGACGGTGATGGCGACCACGTTGCGCGCTTCTGGGAAGGTCATGAACTTGCGCGCTTCCCCTTCCAGTTCGAGCTTGTCGCGCAGGCTGCGCCATTCCGGGCGGTCGGTATCCTCGACGAACATGGAAAGGATGCCGGGCCGCTTGCTGCTCAGGCGGGCGGGGGCGATGGCGGACAAGCGGCGGCGGATGGCGGCGGCGACCTCGTCCTCCCGCCCGGCGCGGGCGGCCATGACGAAGATCCCCCCGCCGGCCGCCGTGACCGACAAATGCGCTTCCGGCCCGAACTCCCGGCGCAGCCGGGGCATCAGGCCCACCTCGTCCGCCTGCGCCGCCGCCAGCATCAGCGGGTCGAGCCGCAGCACGGCCGCCTCGTCATGATCGGCGCGGCGCGATTGGCCGAGCATCGCGGTGATCCGCGCGTGCAGGGCGGCGAGCAGCCCGTCGCCCTCCGCATCCCGCAAACCGCGCGGCAAAGTCATTTTAAGAATGTAACGGCCAGGGTGCATGCACAGCCAGGTCTGCAGCTCGGGGTCGACGCGGTCCACCAGGCTGAACCACGCGCCCCGGTGCACGTCGCGGCCTTCCTCGGCGGAGATCACGTCGCACACCACCTCCGCCTCCGTGCCGTCGCGGCGCAGCAGCAGGTCGAACGGCGTCCCGTCCTCCAGCCCGGCAAACGTCACGTCGAAGCCGCGGGACCGCTGCAGCTCCGCGGTGCGCAGTAGGTGAAAAACCGGCACCAGGCAGGCATCGTCCGCCAGGGACGCGCGCAGCAAAGCGACCAGCCGCTGCCGGCCCTCGTTCGGCAGAGACATGAACAACGCAACGGCGGCGGCGGCGAGGCTGGCGATCCATTGCTCGGCCACGCTGGGCTGGCGCAGCAGGCCGCGGCGTAATCGCTCAATCGTGAACTCGATGCAGTGGCGCTGCGATCGCTGCCGCCCGGCCCGCGTCTGCGCCGAGGCGCCGGACCGCAGCGCTTCGAGCCGGTCCCCCCATGCACGCGCGCCAACGCATTCGACGAATGCGTTGAGTGCCGCAGGATTAATGGGGTCGGGATACGGCTGCATCTCTCTGCCATCCCTGCCACCACCACCGATTGCGCGCAATAGACCAGACAGATCATGTCGCAACCCCCACGATTAGTTGCGTGGGAGGCGGGCGACCTCCGGCGTGTCCGGCACCTGCGCCCGATGGCGCAGCAGGTGGTCCGCCAAGACGCAGGCCAGCATCGCCTCGCCGACCGGCACGGCGCGGATGCCGACGCAGGGATCGTGCCGGCCGCGCGTCACCACCTCCACCTCCCGCCCGGCCCGGTCCACCGCCCGGCGCGGCACCAGGATGGAGCTGGTGGGCTTCACCGCGAAGCGGGCCACCACCGGCTGCCCCGTGGAGATGCCGCCCAAAACGCCGCCCGCGTGGTTGGAACCGAACTGCACGGTTCCATCCTGCATCCGCATCTCGTCGGCGTTGCCCTCGCCTTCCAGCGCTGCGGCGGCGAAGCCGTCGCCGATCTCCACGCCCTTGACTGCATTGATGCCCATCAGCGCCGCCGCGATGTCCGCGTCGAGCTTGCCGTAGATCGGCGCGCCGAGGCCGGGCGGCACGCCGTCCGCCACCACCTCGATCACCGCGCCCACGCTGGACCCGGCCTTGCGGATCGCCGCCAATTCTTCTTCCCACGCCCGCGCCGTCACCGGGTCCGGGCAGAACAGCGGATTTTCGTTCACCGTGTCCCAATCCCAGCGGCTGCGGTCGATGGGGTGGGCGCCCATCTGCACCAGGGCGCCGCGCACCCGCACGCGGTTCCCCAGCACGATGCGGGCAATGGCACCGGCCGCGACGCGCATCGCGGTTTCCCGCGCGCTGCTGCGCCCGCCGCCGCGATGGTCGCGGATGCCGTATTTCAACTCATACGCAAGGTCGGCATGGCCGGGCCGGAACTGCTGGGCGATGTCGCCGTAGTCGCGGCTGCGCTGATCGACGTTCTGGATTTCGAGCGCGATCGGCGTGCCGGTGGTCAGGCCGTCCAGCGTGCCGGACAGGATGCGCACCTCGTCCGGCTCCTGCCGCTGCGTGGTGAAGCGCGACTGGCCGGGCCGGCGGCGGTCGAGCCAGGGCTGGATGTCGGCCTCCGTCAGTGGCAAGCGGGGCGGGCAGCCATCGACGACGCAGCCGATGGCGGGGCCGTGGCTTTCGCCCCAGGTGGTGACGCGGAACAGGCGGCCGAACGTGTTGTGGCTCATGGGGGCGAGGCGGGGTCCTGAGTGGTTAAGTGTCGCCGGCCACGTTGATGTCGGGGGCGGCCGGATTCTTCATGCCGACGACGTGGTAGCCGCTATCGACATGGTGCACCTCCCCGGTCACGCCAGATGACAATGGGCTGAGCAGGTAAAGCCCGGCGCCCCCCACCTCCTCCAGCGACACGTTGCGTTCCAACGGCGAGTTGTACTGGTTCCAGCGCAGGATGTAGCGGAAATCGCCGATGCCGCTGGCGGCCAAGGTTTTCATCGGCCCCGCCGACAGCGCGTTGACGCGCAGCCCCTGGCCGCCGAGGTCCGCCGCCAGGTAGCGCACGGAGGACTCCAGCGCCGCCTTGGCGACCCCCATCACGTTGTAATGCGGCATGACGCGCTCGGCGCCCAAATAAGTGAGCGTCAGCAGAGAGCCGCCGGGGCGCATCAGCGGCACCGCGCGCTGCGCCACCGCGGTGAAGGAGAAGCAGGAAATGTCCATCGCCTGCAGGAACACCCCGCGCGGGGTGTCCAGGTACTTGCCCCGCAGATACGTCTTGTCCGCCCAGCCGATGGCGTGCACCAGGAAATCGAGGCCCGGGCCGTCATGGCACCAGGCGTCCGCGATCACGGCAAAGGCGGCGTCGATGGAGGCGTCATCCGACACGTCGCAGGGCACGGTGAGGGTGCTTCCGACGCTTTCGGCCAAGGGACGCACCCGCTTGCCCAGCGCGTCGCCCTGATAGGTGAAGGCGAGTTCCGCGCCCTGAGCCGCACAGGCGGCGGCGATGCCCCACGCGATGGAGCGGTCGTTTGCCACCCCCATGACGACGCCGCGCTTGCCTTGCATCAGGGTCCCAGGGAGAGTCGGGCTGGCATCCGGCATGGGCGACCTCATGGATGGGTGGGGGCTGTTCGGGCGGGGATGGGGGGTGGTGGCACATGCGGGCGCGGGGGGGAAGCCCCGTGGCCGCCTTTGCCCTTTGGCGGCGCGGCCCCACATGGGCACGGTGCGCGCGAACCGGAGTTTACCGCCATGCCCGATACCCCGCTGCCGTCCCCCGCTCCCTCCACCGACACCCGCGGCATCCCGGACGCCGCCGACCCGTTCCTCTTGTTTCAGGCCTGGCTTGAGGAGGCGGGCCGCACGGAGCCGAACGACCCGAACGCCATGACGGTGGCGACGTGCACCCGGGACGGCCGGCCGTCCGCGCGGATCGTGCTGCTCAAGGACTTCGACGCGCGGGGCTTCGTGTTCTACACCAACCACCAGGGGCGCAAGGGCCAAGAGCTGCTCGCCAATCCGCGGGCGGCGCTGCTGTTCCATTGGAAAAGCCTGCAGCGCCAGGTGCGCGTGGAGGGGGAGGTGGAAACGGTGACGGCCGCCGAGGCCGACAACTACTTCAACACCCGCGCCCGCATCTCGCGCCTTGGCGCGCTGGCGTCCGACCAGTCGCGCCCGCTGCCGTCGCGGGCCGAGCTGGAACGGCGGGTCCAGGAGCTGGAAGCGCGCTACCCCGGCGACACGATCCCGCGCCCGCCGCACTGGTCCGGCTTCCGGGTGCGGCCCGGATCGATCGAGTTCTGGCAGGACATGCCGTTCCGCCTGCATGACCGCCGGGTTTACACGCGGGCGGGGGAGGGGTGGAGCGTGGGGGCGCTGTATCCGTAGGGCGTCGCCGGGTTTGCCGGCGGCGCTCATTCGATGAGCGTTTCGCGGAGGCGGTCGTTGGGCCGGGCCTGCCAGCCCGGCCCGTCGGCGCGCAGCTTCGCCAGCACGTCCGGGTCCAGGCGAGTCGACAACAACCCTTTTGCATTTGGGTCCTTATACCAGCCGCCCAAACGGGCGACCGGTATCAGAGTCGCTTTTGGCGCGCGGCCTCAGCCGCGAACGCTGCGCGTTTCGGTGACCCCACCAACTCCGCGCGCATACCGGTCAGCCCAAGGGGCTGCCGGCATTAGGTCGGCCGCGCTGGCCACGGCAAACAAAGGTATCGCCACGACAGACTTCGGCATTGTCGAAGAACTCCTCGGTCAACTCCGGCGCGTCATCCGGGTCAACCCACCCGGGTTTACCAATCGTCTCAGAGCTCCCAGCGACGTCGCTCTTTTGCATGTGCCTGCCTTGTTGAAATCCTGCCTCATTGAAATGACGTGCCGCGCTTTGCCGCGAGGCGTCCAGACCACCATCACGAAGCGCCCGGCCAGAAAGCCCGCCGTGGTAGAGTGATCCCCGCCGCGATCGAACCGCGTATCCTCATTCGTCCCGGTTACGCCTGCAAACCCTTCGGCTGCATCCACGGACTCCCGGCGAAATCCGCCGGATTTGCGCGTGTCCACGCTTTTGCAGGGTCGTGTCCCTGACCATGTGAGGTGCTTCTTGCACCAGCGCCGGGCTTGGCCCGTTGCATGCGGACCCGCTCAAGCCCAAGATCACGGGTGCGAAAACCGTGCCCCGCTGCCGCGTCGTATGAGGCCATGAACAAGCTCCGTCCCCTTCGCAGCGCCGTCCGCGCGCTGTGCCTCGCTGCCCTCCTTGCCCTCCCGTTGGCCCCTCATCCTGCCGCCGCCGACCCCGTGACGGAGTGGACGACGCTTGCGGACCAGATCGGCGGAGGAAAAACGGCGAACTGGCATACGCTTGCGATCATGCACCGGGCCATGCACGACGCGGCGAACGCCGCGCTGCCGATCTACGCGCGCTGGGACCCGCCTGCCCCGGACGAGCCGCCGGGCGTCGGCGCGGTGCCGCAGGCTGCCATGGCCGCCGCAGCGCGCGAGGTGATCGCCCTGCTGCACCCGGCCCGACGCACCGAAGCCGACCGGCTGCTGCGCGACGCCCTCGACCGCCTGCAACCAGGTGAGGCGCGGGGGGGCGGCGTTGCCCTGGGCCGCGCCGTGGGCGCCGCCGCCGTGGCAAGACGCCGGGACGACGGCTTTGAACGCCGGCACTTCTTTGCCAGCGGCACGGCGCCGGGCCAGTGGCGTGCGCCGCCGAGCGGCCCCGGCGGCTACACCGAGACCCGGCCCTTCCTGTTTCGCGACCTGGACGACGCCGCCCCGCGCCCACCGCCGCCGCCCGGCAGCGCGGCGTATAAGGCCGGAGTAGACGAGGTCCGGCGCCTGGGTGCGCTGATGACCCCGGGCCGCACGAAGGCCGAAGCCGCGACCGCCGTGTTCTGGGCCTATCAGCTCCCGCAGCGCGGCGTCGTCCAGTTCGCCGCCGATTTGCTGAACGAGCACCCCCGCCCGCTCGGCCAGGCCGAGGCGGCGCGGATCATGTCCCAGGTGACCTCCGCCATGGCCGACGCCGCCGTGCTCGCCTGGGGGGAGAAGCGGCGCTACCTGCTTTGGCGCCCGATCAGCGCAATCCAGGAAGGCGGCTTCGGCGTGGCGGCCGACCCGGACTGGCGCCCGCTGGTGGATACGCCGAACCACCCCGAATACCCTTCGGGTCACGCAACGGACTGCTACACCGGCGCCGCGCTGCTGCAGGCCGTGTTCGGCCGGAGCCTGGGCGCGGTCACCTACGCTTACCGACTCGGCTCGGGCGAGTGGGGCGACAACAGCGTGCCCGCGATCACGGACGGCATGCCGGGGCCGGACGGCCAGACCGAGGGCCAGCGCCGGTATGCCGGCGCGGCCGCGGTGGCGCAGGAATGCGCCCGGTCCCGCGTTTGGGCGGGCGTGCACTTCCCGGCGGCGAACGAGGAGGGGCGGCGCCTGGGTACGCTCATCGCGGCCCGGGCTGCGGCCGCGGTGCCGCCTTTGCGCTGAGCCGGCCCGAGCCGATCCCGCCGGCCCTGAGCAGCCCACGCGGCCCGTTGGCTCACGGGGTCGCGTAGGCCAAGATGGCGCGCTTTCCGCTCGGGCGCTTTCTCCCGCGTCCTGCCAGCGCTCACGAATCGCGGCCGCCAGGGCTGCCGGGCGGAGATAGCCCGCCTTGCGCCGCAGGCACTCGACGTCCTGCAGCATCGCTGCTCCGGCGTAACCGCCCGTGGGCACGCCAGCGTTCAGGCAGGCGACGCCGGACGCCAACAGACCCACCCGGTGCCGGCCGGCTCCGACGCGGCACCCAGACTGATGAATGTCCAACATGACGTCGTGCTGTCTGCCCGATCTTATCGGCATAAGCAGGACGGCTTATGTCCCGGCCATCGCAGCGGCTGAGCGCCGTGTGAAGTTGGAGGACATGCGATGCAGAAGCGCACACTTGGAAAGAGCGGCCTTGGCGTCTCGGCCATCGGCCTCGGCTGCATGGGCCTGAACTTCGGCTACGGCACCGCGGTGAGCAAGGCGGAGGGCGTCGCGCTGACCCGCGCCGCGGTGGACCGCGGCGTCACCCTGTTCGACACCGCCGAGGTGTACGGCCCCTACACCAACGAGGAGATGATCGGCGAGGCGCTGGAGCCGGTGCGGGACCAAGTGGTGATCGCGACCAAGTTCGGGTTCAGGATTGATTCCGAAACGGGCAAGCAGGCCGGCATGGACAGCCGGCCCGAGCACATCCGCGAGCGCCGCCGCACGCTGCTCGGCTATGCTGGGGCGGTCGGCTTCCTGTACGCCGGCACCTTCGCCTATGTCGCCGGGACGCGCTTTGCATACATCAGCTACCACCACGTTTCACCGTCCCTTTACGGCGGCCTGTTCGCCCTGGGGATCGTCGGCATCATGGCCGTCAACCTCCTCAACGCGCGCCTGGTGACGCGGGTCGGCAGCGACCGGCTGCTGCGGGCGGGCGCGGCCACGGCAGCGGCGTCGGGCGTGATGGCGGCGGTGGCGGCGTGGACCGGTTGGGGTGGCCTTGCGGGCCTGGTCGCGGCGCTGTTCGCCTTTGTGGCCGCGATGGGGTTCATCGTCACCAACGCCGTTGTCGGCGCGCTCGGCGCCGTGCCGCAGCGGGCAGGGGCCGTTTCGGCGCTGGTGGGCGCCGTGCAGTATGGCTCGGGCATGGTCGGGTCCGCGCTGGTGGGCGC
>CALMVT010000388.1 GCA_937873175.1 uncultured Acetobacteraceae bacterium
AGGTCGCTTTCGCGATCGGCCACGACCACCACCGAAGCCGCCTGGGCCAGACGCGTCCCCGCCTGCGCCGCACCGTCCAGCCAGCGGATGGTTTCCTTGTCCTCCAGAGCGCGTGCCCGCGTCGGCATGGCGACGAACTCGTCCGTGCGGGTCCAGATCCTCGCGTCCAGCAGGCCCAGCACAGCTTCCGTTTCGCTGTCGATGGCGATCACCGGATGCATGAAGAAGCCGGCCGACACGCCGTCGCCCGCCGGCCCCAAGCCGCGGCGACGCTCCTCGCGGCCGGTGAAGCTGATCTCCGTCGTGTCCTGCGCCGCCACGATCCGCCGTCCCGTGCACGCCGCCGCCGTGCGGGTCGCAAGCGTTGCCACCATCTTGCCGCACGTCACCGAGGGTGCCGAAAGGAAGCGATGGATCGCGATCTCTCCTGCGGGGCGCGGGGCGCGGTCACAGCCGAGTTTGCAAATCACCAGCGATCCGGTTTCCAGCACCCGCTCCACCAGCCGGGTTCCCACAGCCGCACGACGGACATCGCCGAAGTCACCGAGCGCACCTCCTCGACTGCCCAACAAAGCCCCACCCAAATCCACACCAATCCCGGCGAATCAGAGCCAGGTCTCCGCCGCAAGTCGATTGTGTGAATGCCGTAGCCCCCCACCCCCCACAGGACGCTGAAGCAGCTGAAATCCGGCCTTCATAGGCCGGTGTTCTCGTGCGCCCGTGTAACCTGATTCGAGAAGATTCTGAACCACCCCTGCTGCGCCGGGTGTTCCTGCGGCGTATCGGCCTGACACCGACGGAGTACCGGCGCCGCAATCGGCGCGGCCCGGCTCCGGCGAACCCTGACGCGGGCGGCGCCAAACCGCTTCAGGCCATTTCAGGCCGGGCTCAAGGACCTTTCAGCCATCGCCCGCCACAACTCCGCCGTCACCGACGACCGGAGAACCGAACATGACGACGGATGCACACCTTCATGGGCAGACGGACACGCCGGTCCCGCCCGCCTGGGCGAGGAGGCTGCTTGAACGGACGGGCCAGGCCCTTTCCTCGGCTGATTGTTGGCTGGCCATGATGCTCGCCCACGTGGGACGGTGCGTGCTGGACAGATTCGCCGACTATGGCGCGGCGTATGCCGGCTGTTCGACCCCAACGGACGAGCTGACACGGTGGCAGGAAGAGGACCTTACCCTTCTGCTGGATCTGCCAGCGGACCCGGACTGCCACTAGGCCGTAGTGACGGTTTCACCACCGCGTCCGTCAGCGGGACTGTCCAAAATTGGGGAAGTTACGCTGCCTTCGCCGATTGCGGGCCTGAACAGAGGATCGGATCGAACAGCTGGCCGAAGGTGAAACCGAGCGCTCCGTTGTGGACGGCGCAGCGGACTTACAGCAGCAGGTCGGCCCCGCGCCGGGACCAGCGCATCTGCTGCGACTTGGCCATTCGTTTGTTGACCAGGAAGTTGGCCGCGCCCTCGATGAGCGACGTGCCTATCCGTAGGCCGGCGCGCCATCGCTCGGCGCAGTTGACCAGCCAGGCGCTTTGGCTGCGCAGGTAGCAGTCAACTGCCCGCAGCGCCCGCCTCAGCTTGCGGACGGGCTCGCGTTCGAGGGCGGGCAGGAGGGTGCGCAGGCGCTTGAGGGTGATCCGGGCATCCTTGGCTTTGCCGTTCCAGGCCCGCCAGCGTAGCCGCTCAACTTCGGCGATGACTTCTGCTTTTGCTTGCTGCTGATCCGCCGTGTCGGCCGGCAAGGCTTCCGCCACTTGCTTGGCGTGCTGCAGGCGCATGGCAAGATGTCGGGTAGCCGGGCCTCGTTGCCGAGACCCGGCCCCCTCAGAACCAGACATGACGTAGAGTAGGGCGTCGGCGAGTTGCCTTACGGCACTTTTCCGGCGCCCTCTCTCCAAACCGGACGTGAGTCTTTCGGTCTCATCCGGCTTTCCAGTACCTTGTCCTCTCACGCCACCCGGATCGATCACGATGGATGTCCTGGTGGCACCGGTCGCAGACGACCAAGGTCTTGCGACGACGCGAGGCCATCCGCTTGACCCACAAGGGTCGGTCGTTGCGCCCCGGCCGGTCCAGATCGGCGAGACGGCGGACGTGGTGGATCTCGAAAGGTCCGGCCCCGGAGCCGCAATGCTCGCATTTCTGCGCAAGGAGGCGTTGGACGATCTCGCTGCGGACGCTGCTGTAGACCGCTGGCGGGCGGTCGCTCAAGATCGCCTCTTTCTTCCAGGCCAATGAGATGCCGCCGAACATGGCCACGAGTGGCTTTTTCCCCTCCCTCCGTTCCCGTGTGACGACCAGGGCCGTCTGGGACCGTCCACGGTCCTCCACCTCCATTCGCAGCAGACGGTAGACCGGAGCGATCCTCGTCTTGTGCTTGTTGGCGATGGTGCCGAGAAGCGAGGTTTGCATCACGCGATGCACCCTCCGCAGGCGATGGGCATTGAAGGCCAGCAGGTAGTATTGGACAAAGCCGCGGTATTCCGCCCCATATTGGCTGACGATGCTGAAATCGTCATCGTGCAGCCGTTCGGGACGGTGTGCGGCCTTTCCATTCCGCATGTATCGGCGGCACCGCTCCACGATCACGTCGATCGGGACCTTCAGGCGGACCAAGCCGTTGATGATGCGCTGACCGCGTTGGTCATGCTTTTCGTCGGCGTGGAGTGCCACGACTTCGTAGCCGAGGAACCGCGCCGCACTGTTTCGGGCGTGGGTGATCAGCGTCTTCGTTTCGGACAACTCCAGTCGCAAAGTACCGCGGAGGAACTGCCCGATGCGATGCTTGATCTCCTCGGCTTCGTGTCGTGGTCCGCTGAAGCCAAGTAGGAAATCATCCGCATACCGCACATACCAGAGCCGCCGGAAGTCCGGGTCCTCGGGGTCGCGAGAGGGCATGGCCTGCGCCTGCTTGCGCAGGCGTGCTGCCTCTTTGTGACCCCCTTTGTCCCCGGCTCGCCGGGCAGCGTTGATGATGGCCTTGTACTGGGGGTCATTCCTACGTCGGTCGCCCCGATTGTAGATCGGAAGCAGGGTTCCCTCCACGAACCGGTCCAGCTTGTCGAGGTAGATGTTGGAAAATAGCGGGCTGGCGACGCCCCCCTGCGGCGCACCGCTCAAGGTCTCGCCATATCGCCAGTTCTCCATGTATCCGGCCTTGAGCATGTTGGACACGAGGCGCAGCAGCCGGTTGTCTTGGACGTTCTCGGACAGCGTCTCCAACAAGACGCCATGGTCGATGTTGTCGAA
>CALMVT010000389.1 GCA_937873175.1 uncultured Acetobacteraceae bacterium
TGGGCACGCGCGCCGCTGCGGCAGGGCGCGTGGCCGTGGAACCCGTCCTGCGCCGCTCGCCGCCGCCCCCCGAAGCCGCGCCGCCAGCGGCGCCGGCAATTCTTCGCACGTCCAACCCCGCTCCCGCAGCGGTGAGCCGAGACGTGACAGCCGAAGCCGCCCGCCCGGCTGCGGCTCCGGACCCGACCGGACTCTCCATCCCGGTCATTGCCCGTCCTGTGATCGCCCAGGCCAAGCGCAAACCGCCCCCGCAAGCCGACTCGCCGCCGACCGAAGGTTGGCAGTTCCCGCCGCTGTCCCTGCTCAGCCCGGCGCCGGTGCGCGCCGGGTCAGGCCCCAGTGAGGACGCGCTGCAGGCCAACGCCCGACTGCTGGAAACCGTGCTGGGCGACTACGGCGTGCAAGGCGCGATTCGCGACATCCGGCCCGGCCCGGTGGTCACGCTGTATGAGCTGGAGCCGGCCCCCGGCATCCGCAGCGCCCGGGTGATCGGCTTGGCGGACGACGTGGCGCGGACCCTGTGCGTCACCGCCGTCCGCATCGCCACCGTGCCCGGCCGCAACGTGATCGGCATCGAGGTTCCGAACGAGAAGCGCGAAACGGTGTTCCTGTCGGAACTGCTGGGCAGCGAGGATTGGCGCGGCCACCCCGGCCGCCTCGCCTTGGCGATCGGCAAGGACATCGGCGGCACTCCCATTGTGGCCGACCTGGCGCGCATGCCGCACTTGCTGATCGCGGGCACCACCGGCTCCGGCAAGTCGGTGGGCATCAACGCCATGATCCTGTCGATCCTGTTCCGCTTGTCGCCCGACCAGTGCCGGCTGATCATGATCGACCCGAAGATGCTCGAATTGTCGGTTTATGAGGGCATCCCGCACCTGCTGGCGCCCGTGGTGACGGAGCCGTCCAAGGCGGTCACGGCCCTGAAATGGACGACGCGGGAAATGGAGCGGCGCTACCGCGCGATGAGCCAGCTCGGCGTGCGCAACGTCGGCGGCTACAACGACCGCGTCGCCGAAGCGCTGGCCCGCAACGAGACCGTGACCCGGCGCGTGCAGACCGGCTTCGACAGCGAAACCGGGCGGCCGACCTATGAGGAACAGCCGCTGACGCTGAAGCCCCTGCCCTACATCGTCGTGGTGATCGATGAAATGGCGGACCTGATGATGGTCGCCGGCAAGGAGGTCGAGGCCGCGGTGCAGCGCCTGGCGCAGATGGCGCGCGCCGCCGGCATCCACGTCATCATGGCGACGCAGCGCCCATCGGTGGATGTGATCACCGGCACGATCAAGGCCAACTTCCCGACCCGCATCAGCTTCCAGGTGATCAGCAAGTTCGACAGCCGCACCATCCTGGGCGAGCAGGGCGCCGAGCAGTTGCTGGGCCAGGGCGACCTGCTGCACATGCAGGGCGGCGGCCGCATCGCCCGCGTGCACGGCCCCTTTGTCGCCGACCGCGAGGTGGAGGACATCGTTTCCTTTCTGCGCGCCCAAGGCGAGCCAACCTATGACGACGAGGTAACGGAGGGCGCGGACAGCGACGATGACGGCGCCAATGCCGCCCTGTCCGGCATCGCCGCCGCCGGGGACGGCGAGAAGGGGCTGTTCGATCAGGCGGTCGCCCTGGTGTCCCGCGAGGGCAAGGCGAGCACCAGCTTCATCCAGCGGCACCTCGGCATCGGCTACAACCGCGCGGCCAAGCTGATCGAGCAGATGGAGAAGGAGGGCATCGTCAGCGCCGCCAACCATGTAGGCAAGCGCGACGTGCTGACCCGCTCCACCCGTGACGACGACGAGTAAGGAGGTCCGCCATCGAATTCCAGGTTGGCTGCACGCTGCAGTATGATGTCCAAGGCCCCACGGCCTTTGTATTCAACTTCGAGATCGCCCGCTTCGACCGGCAGGTGGTGCGGAACGAGACGTTGGAACTCACCCCGGCGCTCGATGTCGAGCGGTTCACCTTGCTGGACAGCGGCAACCGCATCCTGCGCGTCCTGGCGCAGCCCGGCCCGCTCCGGGTGGAGTACCGTGCCGAGGCGACGCTGGACCCCGTGCTGTGCGACCCGGCGGAGGTCGGCGAGGTTCCGGCCAGCCGCCTGCCCTTCCCCGTGCTCACGCACCTCAACCCCAGCCGCTACTGCCAATCCGACCGCCTGGCGCTGTTCGCGCAGCGCACGTTCGGCGGCATGGCGCCGGGGCACCAGCGGGTGGGGACCATCTGCAACTGGATCTGCGACCACGTCGATTACCGCAGTGGCACCACGGACGCGATGACCTCGGCGGCGGATACCTTGCTGGAGCGTCAGGGCGTGTGCCGGGACTTCGCCCACCTTGCCATCGCGCTGTGCCGGGCGCTGGGCATCCCGGCGCGGTATGTCAGCGCCTATGCCTGGCGCTTGGAGCCGCCCGACTTCCATGCGGTGTTCGAGGCCTGGCTGGAAGGGCCGGATGGCGGCGCCTGGTACTTGTTCGACGCCACCCGCAAGTCCGCCATCGACGGCCTGATCCGCATCGGCATCGGCCGGGATGCCGGCGAGGTCGCGTTTTCCAGCATCTTCGGCACGTCTGGGAGCAAGGCGCCGGTGGTTTCGGTGACGGGACCGCCCACCACCGGGCCGATCACGAGCCAGGCGGTGTCCACCTCATCGGTTTGAGCCGTGCTCAACCCGGCCTCCCCGCTCGCCCGGCTGATGGCCGCGCCGATGCGGCCGGGCACCGTCGAGTGGCTCGGCGTGCGCCCAGCCCGCCTCGCGCGGATGCGGGCACCCGCGGTTATCGCGCTGGCGCCGGGCCAGGGCGTCGAGGGCGACCATTACCGCAGCGCCACGCAGGGCGCCCGCCAGGTCACGGTGATCGCGGCCGAGCACCTGGCGGCCATCGGCGGCTTCCTGGGCCGGGACAGCGCCCCGCCCGAGCTGCTGCGGCGGAACGTCGTGGTGCGCGGGATCAACCTCCTCGCCCTCAAGGCGCGGCGCTTCCGCTTGGGTGGCGCATTGCTCGAATGCAGCGGGGAATGCCATCCCTGCTCCAAGATGGAGCGGCTGCTGGGCATGGGCGGCTACAACGCGGTGCGCGGCCATGGCGGCATCACCGCGCGAGTGCTGGAAGGCAGCGAGGTGCGCCTGAGCGATTGGCTCGTGCCCCTGGATTGACCGCGGCGGCGGTGGGCGGGCATGCGCCATCGGCGCTTCGGGGCGGCGCAGCAAGCTGGCATGATGGCGCAATGACATATCCGGCTTGGCTGCCTGTGCTGCTCGGCTTCCTGACCGCGGTCGGGCCGCTCTCCACTGACATGTACCTGCCGGCGTTCCCGGCCATCGAGGCGTCGCTGGGCGGGCGGCCCGGCACGGCGCAGATTACGCTCGCCACCTGGTTCGCCGGGCTGGCCATCGGGCAGATCACCCAGGGGTCGCTGTCCGACCGCTACGGCCGGCGGGCGCCGCTGCTGGCGGGCACGGCGGTTTACACGCTGGCCAACGCCGGCTGCGCCCTGGCGCCCGACCTGCTCACCTTGTCGGCGCTGCGCTTCGTCGCGGCGTTCGGCGGCTCGGCCAGCATGGTGATACCCCGGGCCGTGGTTCGCGACTTGGCGGATGGACTTGCCGCGGCACACCTGATGTCCCGCCTGATCCTGGTGATGGGCGTCGCTCCGATCCTGGCGCCGACGCTGGGCGGCCTGGTTCTCGGCTATGCGCCGTGGCACGCGATCTTCTGGCTCACCGCGGTCTACGGCGGCATTTGCTGCGTGCTGGTTTGGCGATTGCTGCCGGACACGCTGCCGCGGCACCGGCGAGCACAGCTCGGAATCGGCAACCTGGCGGCCCGCTATGCCGCGGTGCTGCGGGACCGGGTGTTCCTGTGCTTTGCCGCGATCAACGGATGGGGGATGTTCGGCATGTTCGCCTATATCGGCGGCTCGCCGCCCGTCCTGATCCAGCGCTTCGCGTTCAGTCCTACGCAGTACGGCATGCTGTTCGGCACCAGCGCCGGGGCCTTCATCCTGGCGTCGCAGCTCAATCCGCGCATCTTGCCCCGGGTTGGCGCTGCGCGCGTGCTGCGGATCGGCACCCTGACCTACCTGGCCGCCGCGGTCGCCTTGCTGGCCTGCGCGGTGCTGGACGTGGGCGGCGTTTACGGCGTGGTGTTGCCCGTGGTGGTGGCGATGGGCAGCATGGGATTTGTGATGCCCAACTCGGCGGTCGGTTCGCTGTCCCGCCACGCGGCGCAGGCTGGCAGCGCGTCCGCGCTGCTGGGCACGGTCGGCTTCTGCCTCGCGGCGTTCAGCGGGGTGCTGGTCGGCGCCTTTAGCGATGGCACGGCGCGCCCCATGGCCATCCTGATGCTGACCGGCGCCGTGGGCGCTGTGCTCGCCGACCGCCTCCGACCCAAGCCTGCCATCCCGCAAACCGTGGACATCGCGACATGACCCTCTTGATCGGCATTCCCGCCTGCACGCGGGACATCAACGGCCATCCGCAGCACGCCACCCCGGGCCGGTACGGCGCGGCGCTGATGGGCGCCGCCGACGCGCTCCCGATCCTGATCCCGCCCGTGGGAGAGCCTGCGCTTGCCGTGCTCGACCGGCTGGACGGGCTGCTGCTGTCCGGCAGCCCCTCCAACGTGGAGCCGGCCCGCTACGGTGCAAAGCAGGACGAGACGCCCGACCTGCACGACCCCGCCCGCGACGCCACCACCTTGCCGCTGATCCGCGACGCGCTGCGCCGGGACATGCCGCTGTTGGCGATCTGCCGCGGCATCCAGGAGGTGAACGTGGCGCTCGGCGGCAGCCTGCACCAGCGGGTGCACCTTGTGCCGGGCCGGCTGGACCACCGGGGCGGGCCGGGTCCGCACAGCCGAACCTACGCGCCAAAGCACGAGGTCGCGCTGTCGGGCGAGCTTGCGCGGCTGCTGGGTCATGGGCGCATCCGGGTGAACTCGGTGCATGGCCAGGCGATCAACCGTCTGGCGGACGGGCTGGCGGTGGAAGCGGTGGCACCCGACGGCACGGTTGAGGCCGTGCGGGTGCAGGGCGCCGGCTTCGCGTTCGGGGTGCAGTGGCATCCGGAATGGGAGTATGCTTCGGACACCAACAGCGTCGCGCTGTTCCGCGCATTCGGCGACGCCTGCCGCGCTTACGCCCGCGGGATCAGAAAGGCGGCGTGATCCTCGACATAGGCAAGGAGACGTTCAACCATGGATCTGCATCTGGCAGGCAAGCGCGCTTTGGTCACCGGCGGCTCAAAGGGCATCGGTCGGGCCAGCGCCGAGGTGTTGGCCGAGGAGGGCTGCGACGTCGTCCTGATCGCCCGCGACCTGGCGGCGCTGGAGGAGGCCGCCGCCGCCGTACAGAGCCGCCGCCAGGTGCACGTCGAAACCCTCGTCGCCGACCTTTCCCGTCAGGCGGAGGTGGAGCGCGTCGCCGCAAGCGCGGGCGCAGTCGATATCCTGGTGAACAACGCGGGCGCCATCCCGCCCGGCGGCTTGCTGGCGGTGGACGATGCGACGCTGCGTGCCGCCTGGGACCTCAAGGTGTTCGGCTTCATCAGCCTGTGCCGCGCATTGTACCCCGTGCTGAAAGCCAGGCAGGGCGTGGTCGTGAACGTCATCGGCGCGGCCGGGGAAACGTTCGACCCCGGCTACATCGCAGGCGTCGCGGGCAATGCAGCCCTGATGGCATTCACCCGCGCGCTGGGCCGCGGCGCCCATGCGGATGGCGTGCGCGCGGTGGCGATCAACCCCGGCCCGGTCGCCACGGCGCGGCTGGAACGGCTGCTGCGCCACCGGGCTGCGACCGAGCTGGGCGATGCCGACCGGTGGCTCGACCTGTGCAAAGGCATGCCGTTTGGCCGGCCGGCACAGCCGACGGAGATTGCCGCCGCCGTGACGTTCCTGGCTAGCCCGCGGTCGGCCTACACCAACGGGACCGTGCTGACCATCAACGGGGGGCCATAGCCGGGGCGGGACCGCTGGACCCCGGCAACGCACTCTCGTCGCGAGCCGACGATCCGCAGTTTCTATCGACGGAGCTGACCGACATCCCGAACGGCGCCGCGTGAGGCCGAGGTGGTCAACGCGGCATAAGCGCGCAAAGCGGTGGAAACGGCGCGGGCACGCGGGCCAGGGTGCCAGGCGTCGCACCCTTTCGCATCCATCGCGGCCCGGCGCCGGGCCAGTTCCCCATCCGGCACGGCCAAACGGATGGTGCGGGCGGGAATGTCGATCTCGATGCGGTCCCCTTCTTCCACCAGGCCGATCGTGCCGCCCTCCGCTGCTTCCGGCGACACGTGGCCGATGGACAGGCCGGATGAGCCGCCGGAGAACCGGCCGTCCGTGACCAGGGCGCAGGCTTTGCCCAAGCCCTTCGATTTCAGGTAGCTGGTCGGATACAGCATCTCCTGCATGCCGGGGCCGCCCTTCGGACCCTCGTAGCGGATCAGCACGACATCGCCCGCGGCCACCCGGCCACCCAGGATGCCCTCTACCGCCGCGTCCTGGCTTTCAAAGATGCGGGCCGGGCCGGAGAACACCAGGATGGCCGCGTCCACGCCCGCGGTTTTCACGATGCAGCCGTCCTCGGCCAGGTTGCCGTGCAGCACGGCCAAGCCGCCATCCTGCGAAAAGGCATGCGCGGCATCGCGGATCACGCCCGCTTCGCGGTCCGTGTCCAGCGCGCGGTAGCGGCGGTCCTGGCTGAACGCCACCTGCGTCGGCACGCCGCCGGGGGCCGCCTGGTAGAAAGTCCGGACGCCCTCGCTTGCGCCGCCCGCCACGTCCCACCGCGCCAGCGCCGCGCCGAGCGTTTCGGCATGCACCGTCGGCACCGCGGTGTTCAGCAACCCGGCGCGGCCCAGTTCGCCCAGGATCGCCATGATCCCGCCCGCGCGGTGCACGTCTTCGACATGCACGTCGGCCACGCTCGGCGCCACCTTGCACAGCACCGGCACTTGGCGGGACAGGCGGTCGATGTCCGCCATCGTGAAGTCCACCCCGGCCTCATGCGCCGCCGCCAAGAGATGCAGCACGGTGTTGGTGGACCCGCCCATGGCGATGTCCAGCGTCATGGCATTCTCGAACGCCGCCCGCCCGGCGATGCCGCGCGGCAGCACCCGGGCGTCGTCCCGCTCGTAGAAGCGTTGCGCCAGGTCCACGATCAAGCGCCCCGCTTCCTGGAACAGGCTGCGGCGATCGGCGTGGGTCGCGACCAGCGTGCCGTTGCCGGGCAGCGCGAGGCCCAGCGCTTCCGTCAAGCAGTTCATGGAGTTGGCGGTGAACATGCCGGAGCAGGAGCCGCAGGTCGGGCAGGCCGACCGCTCGATCACCGCCACGTCCGTGTCGCTGACCCCACTATCCGCGGCAGCCACCATGGCATCCACCAGGTCCACGCTGCGTGCCTTGCCGCCCACCGTGACCTTGCCCGCCTCCATCGGCCCGCCGGACACGAACACGGTCGGGATGTTGATCCGCATGGACGCCATCAGCATGCCGGGCGTGATCTTGTCGCAGTTGGAGATGCACACCATAGCATCCGCGCAGTGCGCGTTGACCATGTACTCCACGCTGTCGGCGATCAGGTCGCGCGACGGCAGGCTGTAGAGCATGCCGTCGTGGCCCATGGCGATGCCGTCATCGACCGCGATGGTGTTGAACTCCTTGGCGACGCCGCCCGCCGCCTCGATCTCGGCCGCCACGAGCTGGCCCAGGTCCTTCAGGTGGACATGGCCGGGCACGAACTGGGTAAAGGAGTTGACCACGGCGATAATCGGCTTGCCGAAGTCCCCGTCCTTCATGCCGGTCGCGCGCCACAGGCCACGCGCCCCCGCCATGTTGCGGCCATGGGTGGTGGTGCGGGAACGGTAAGCGGGCATGGCGGCGTCTCCAGTGACGTGAGGGGCGGCGACGTGCCCACAAGCTTTGAACACGGTTGCAGGCCGGGCGTTAGAATCTAAAGGCGAGTATCGTTTCTGTTTGTCAACTTATAAGCGTTCGCAAACCGAATGTCTGCATGCCATCGGCCCCGGCGGGCGATGGCTCGGCACAAACCTTAGGGTTCAATACCCTCGCGTGGTGTCAAACTGGTTCGGCAGCGGCTCGCCGTCGCTGAACGCCCGCAGGTTCTGAAAGAAGATGTCCAAGCTGAGTGGAACATACGTATCGGGATCGTCGGCCGAGACGTGCGGCGTCATCACCAGGTTCGGCGTCGTCCACAGACGGTGGCCCGGCGGCACCGGCTCGGGCACGAACACGTCCAGCACCGCGCCGGACAGGTGGCCGCCTTCCAGCGCGTCGCACAGCGCATCCTGATCAAGCAACGCGCCGCGGCCGATGTTCACCACCCCGGCCCCCGGCGGCAGCAGGGCGAGCCGGCGGCGGTCCAGCACGCCCCGCGTCGCGTCAGTGAGCGGCAGCGCCAGCGCCAGGAACTCCGTGCCGCCGAGCACCGAGTCCAGCTCGTCCAGGGCGACGACCTCCGTGCAGGCCGGATGCGGCTCGGCCCGGGTGCGGACCCCGGTGACGCGCATGCCGAATCGCGCCGCCTGCTCGGCAACCGCGCCGCCCAGCGTGCCCAGCCCGGCCACCGTCACCCGCCGCCCGGCCAGCACGGAGCCGTGCCGGGGCGCCCACCGCCCGGCCCGCTGCGCCGTGACGAAGCCCGGCACGCCGGCCGCCAGCATCAGCAGCGCCATGATGCCGTACTCGCTGACCTTTGCGCCGTGCGTACCGCGGTTGTTCAGCAGCGCCGCGCCGGGCGGCAACCAGTTGAAGGGAGCCAGCGAGTCAAGCCCGGCGGAGGTGCAGTAGATCAGCTTCAGCCTCGGCGCGTCGGCGGGGAACAGCCGGCGGACCGCGCCGGTCTGCGCCACCACTGCCTCGGCCTCGCCGATCGCGGCTTGGAACGCCTCGGGCGTCTCGCCAAAGGTCACGGCGTGGCCGCCCGACACGTCCGGGGCGCGAGCGGCGGCGGCGTCCCACTGCGCCGGGGTGACGGCGAACTGCGGGTCGCCGGGCAGGTTCTGGACATGGATGCGCATCAGGTCCTCGGTTGAAGCTGGCTGGTCAAATCGTGCAGTAGCACAGCGGCGGCCTGTGCGACGTTCAGGCTCTGCACCGCGCCGCGGCCCTGGATGCGGACCCGGCGGCGGCAGGTTTCCAACGCATCGAAGCCGACCCCCCGCTCCTCGTTGCCCAGCACCAGCGCCACCGGGCGGTCCCGCGGCAGGGCGGTGACGGGCACGGCCTCCTCGGTCAGCGTCGCGGCGACGGTGCGATAATAAGGGTCGAGCGCCAGCAGCGCCTTGCGCAGGTTGCGGGTCTTGTACACCTCCAAGTGCTCAAGTCCGCCCTCCGCCACGCGGTAAGCGGCGTCCGACGGCATGGCCTGCAGCGGCGTGTCGTGCAGCACCATGGCGCGCACGCCGAAGAACGCGGCGCTGCGGGCAATGGCGCCGAGGTTGTGCGGGTTGCCCACGCTGTCCAGGATCAGCAGCAGCGGGAAGCGCGGCGGGCGCACGAAGTCCAGCATGCCGAGCGGCCGGGGCATTGCGACCGCAACAACGCCGCCATGGTGCGGGGTGCCGGCGGCGCGCTCCAGCTCGTCGGGCGGCAGCAGGCGGTAGGGGCGGCGCATGCGGGCCAGTTCCGCGCAGAGCGGGCCGACCCGCGCTTTGCTGTCCTCGCTATAGAAAAAGCGCATCACGTCGCCGGGGCGGCAGGCAAACAGGGCGGTGACGGCGTTCAGGCCGCAGATCCGGTCGTCAGGCATGGAGAGTGCTTCCGCTGCCGGGGCGCCGCTGTCAACCTGGCGGGATGATCCCGATCCTGTTCCAAAGCCAGCATTTCGTGGTGCTGAACAAGCCGGCCGGCCTGCCGGTGCATCCGGGACCCAGCGGTGGCACCAGTGTCGAGGACAGCTTCCCCATGCTGTCCCGCCGCAGGGACGGCCCGTGGCTCGTGCATCGCCTGGATGCCGACACTGCCGGGTGCCTAGTGGTGGCGCTGCGCAAGCAAGCGCTGCTCGCGGCACAGGCGGCGTTCGCGGCCGGTTCGGCGCGCAAGACCTATTGGGCCGTGGTGCACGGCATCCCTATGGCGGCGTCGGGCGAGATATCCAACCGCCTGCAAAAGCGCAGCACCCCGGCGGGGTGGCGCATGGAGCCGGGGCCGGACGGCGTTCCGGCGTGCACGGGCTGGCGCTTGATGGGCGGGGCCGGCGACTTGGCTTGGCTGGAACTGCAGCCCTGGACCGGGCGGACCCATCAGATCCGGGTACATTGCGCGGCGCTGGGCCATCCCATCGTGGGCGACCCGATCTACGGACGCGGCGACGAGCCGATGCAGTTGCTGGCCCGCGCAATCGATTTGCCCTTGGTGCCGCCGATCGCCGCCACGGCCCCGCCGCCGCCTCACATGCGGCCCGCGCTGCTCGCCTGCGGTTGGCCCGGCGGCGACGCGGGCGGATGATCCACCAGGAACCACAAACGGAACATCAGCGTCTCCTGCCAGGTTTGCCGCGACAGGCCGCCGAGCTGCAATGCCGCCAAGCGCTGCGGCACCCCGCCCTGCAACCCGGCCTCCACCACGTCCAACGCCGCCGCTGCGTCCGGGGTGAGCAGGTCCGGCTGCGCCCGCAAGGCCGCGACGTGACCGCGCAGCACGGCCATGAACGCGCCGGGTCCGCGCCGCAGCGCTTCGAAAAACCGGCGGCGCATGGAAACGGGCGCGCCCACGGCGTTGCCGCCATGCTGGCGATACAGCACCGTGGGCGTCGCGTCCGCCACCACCCGGCCGCCATGGGCGGACACGACCAGGTAGCTCCACCAGTCATGCAGCGTCGCCGGCGGCGGGCGGCTGCCGGCCACCAGACGGGCCGCCGCCTGGTTCAGCACCAAGGTGCATCCGGTGGCGACATTCTGCGTGAGCGCCGCGGGGAAACCCGGCGGTTGCTGCAGCCGCGCCGACACGCCGATATGCCGCAGCGCCTCATCGACCAGGAGCTGCCGGCTGCAATACAGCGCCGGCCGCGGGTCGGGCTGCAGCGCCGCAACCGCGCGGGCCAGCTTTTCTGGCAGCCACACATCGTCCTGGTCGGCAAAGGCCACGGCGGCCACGTCCGTCCTCACCGCGGCGCGCAGCAACGCCATGAAGCTCCCTGTCGGGCGCAGCCGGCCCGGCGGGTCCAGCACCGCGTGGCACCGCCCGGCGCCGGGTCCCGCGATGAAGCGGCGCATGATGTCCACCGTGTTGTCGCTCGACCCGTCGTCCCGCCAATACAGCACCCAGTCCGGCACCGTCTGCCGCAGCAGGCTCTCAAGCTGGTCGTCGAGGAATTGCTCGCCGTTGAAGGTGGACAGCAGGATGGCGACGGTCGGCGCCCGGGCCGCCGGAAGCGTCCGCTCCGCGGTGAGCGGCGGGGCCGAGCCGGGGTGAGGCGGCGCCGACACGGCCACCCGTCAGGGACGCAGCGCGGGCGTGGCCAGCAGTTCGGCAACCACCCGCGACAGGCCGCCACGCCATTCCGGCAAGCGCACGTCGAACACCTTCCCCAGCTTCGTGCAGTCGAGCCGGCTGTCCGGCGGGCGTCGCGCCGGCGTAGGCCAGTCCGCGGTGGCGATGGCATCCACCGTTGGCGCGGGGTGGCCGTAGATGGCCGCATCCTCGAACAGCGCCATCGCCAGCCCGTGCCATGTGGTGGAGCCGGTGCCGGCCGCGTGAAACACCCCGGCATACTGGTCCTGCCACCCGTCCCGCAGCCGGGCCGCAATGGCGAGGATCGCCACCGCCAAATCCCGCGCCGCAGTCGGGCAGCCCCGCTGATCCCCCACCACGCGCAAGCGAGGGTTCTTCTGCGCGGCGGCCAGCATGGTGCGGACGAAGTTTTTGCCGGTAGCCGAGTACACCCATGAGGTCCGCAACACGACCGCGTGCGGCCACGCGGCCAGCACGGCCTGCTCCCCTTCCAGCTTCGTCGCGCCGTATACGCCGGTGGGATTGGTTGGATCGTCCTCGGTGTAGGGCACGCCCTTGGTGCCGTCGAACACGTAATCGGTCGAGACGTGGATCAGCGGGATGCCGGCGTCCGCGCAATGCGCCGCGAGCGTCGCCGGCCCGTCGCGGTTGGCGCGGCCGGCCGCTTCCGGTTCGGCCTCCGCCGCATCAACCGCGGTCCAGGCGGCGGCGTTGACCACAAGGGTCGGCTGCACGGCCTGCACAGTTTCTGCAATCGACGGCGGCCGATCGAAGTCGAACTCGGGGCGGCCTACCCGGCGCACGACCGCGCCCCCCTCCTGCTCCATCGCCGTTGCGAGCTGCCCGGCGCCGCCGGTGACCATGATCACTGCCATGCCGCAATACTTATCATGTTTTCCCGGTTCTAGAAGTTAAGTGGCGACCGCGCCCTGGCCGGCGCCCAAGAGGGAGTGCCACACGGCACGGCGATGGGAAAAGGCTACCGCACCCGCATGCCGGAAGCCTGGTCGAAATGCAGGGGCCGGTCCGAGCGCGGCAGCGGCGCGTCGCCGGGACCGATGGCCACGCCGAACGGCCAGCCAGGCGGGCAGATCGCGACGTAGCGGGCGTAGCCGCCGGTGCCGCCGCCGAGCTTCGGGTATCCGATGGCGACCAACGCCCCGGCTTCCGGCACCTGGTCGAGGTGGGCGACGCCCTCCGCCTGCGTGTAGCCGTTGTGCATGAGCCAGGACTCGCCCTCCAGCGTCGGCGTGGAGTCGGTGTCCAGCGGCTCGTGCCCGTGAAACAGGATATGCCTTTGCTCATGCAGGAACTTCAGCGCTTCGAGCGTGACGCCGGGGAACTCCTTCAAGGTTGCGAGCTTCGGGTCCGGCCACGCCTCCGACCAATCGGAGCGCACGAACACCACCGCGCCTTCCGGGATGCGCCCGTGGGCGGTTTCCCACCGCCCGATGTCGGCCACGGTGAGGGCGTAGTTCGGGTTTGCTTTGACCTGATCGACAATGGAGATCACCGCGAGGGGACGGACGGCGTAGGTCGGCGGCAGCTCGTCGATGGCCGGGTATTCCGGCGCCCAGTGCGCCGGCGGATCGAGCTGCGTGCCGAGCTGGTCGGTGCGCAGCATGTACTGCGTCGCCTCGAAGCCGTCCTTGCCGTAGGTGAAGGCCTCGCCCTTCTTGGCCATGCCCTCCATGTCGGCGCCGGCCTGCGCCGGTGCGAAGGTGGAGGCGGCAAAACCCGCCCAAACCGGGATGTGCGGCGTGATCGTGTGGGTGAGGTCCACGTACTTGGCCGGCTTCAATACGTTTTGATAGGCCGACCAAAGCGACAGATCGTCGGCCGCCCGGGCTGGAAGCGCCGTTGCGGCAGCCGCGCCGAAGAGCGCGACCGACGCGGCAAATCGTGCGGTCCAGAGCGACATGCGATCTCTCCGACTTGAAGCAGGTTTCCACCGGCGGACGCGGCGCAGTGCGGCGCCAGTGTTGTCAGCAACCCGCTTTCGCCGCAAGGCGCTGACCCGGATGCGGCACGCCGCCCGGCTTGGCCAGAACCGCGACCAGCCGTGCCTCAGAACAGCGCAGGCGCCTCGGCCCAGCGTGGCAGCAGCCGGTCCTTGTCGGACAGCACGGCCTCCGCCTCGCCCACCGGCCAGGGAAGCGCCAGGTCCGGGTCGTTCCAGGCCACGCCCCGCTCCGACGCGCGGTCATACACGTCGGTCACCTTGTAGATCACCTCCGTGTCCGCCTGCAGCGTGCAGAACCCGTGCAGGAAGCCCGGTGGCACCCAGAGCTGCGCCCAGTTCTCCACCGACAGCTCGGCCGCCGCCCATTGCCCGAACGTCGGCGAAGCGCGGCGGGCGTCCACCGCTACGTCCCAGATCGCGCCCCGGACGCAGCGCACCAGCTTGCCCTGCGGGTGCGGCGCCACCTGGCAATGCAGGCCGCGGATCACCCCGCGCTCCCGCGACAGGCTTTGGTTGTCCTGCACGAACGGCATGTCGATGCTGGCCTCGGCGAACCGCGCCGCGTTGAACACCTCGGAGAAGAAGCCGCGCGCGTCGCCGAACCGCGGCGGCGTGACCAGGATCAGGTCGGGGACCCGCAGGCGTTCAACCTTCATGCGTGCAATCCGTCCGCGAGTTCCAGCAGCAACCGTCCCAACTCCGTCTTGCTCAAGCCCTTGGCCGCACTGCGCAGGGTGCCGGCGTCGATGTAGCCCATGCGGAACGCGACCTCCTCCGGGCAGCCGACCAGCATGCCTTGGCGGTTCTGGATGGTCTGCACGAAGGTCGCCGCCTGTAGCAGGCTGTCCGGCATCCCGGCGTCGAGCCACGCGCAGCCGCGGCCGAGCCGTTCCACGTGCAGCGTGCCCTCCTCCAAGTACATCTGGTTCAGGTCGGTGATCTCCAGCTCGCCGCGCGCCGAGGGCCTGATGCGGCGGGCCAGCTCGGACACGCGGCCGTCGTAGAAATACAGCCCGGTCACCGCCCAGTTGGACTTCGGCGCGGCCGGCTTCTCGACGATCTCCTGGGCGCGCCCGCTTTCGTCAAACGCGACGACGCCATAACGCTCAGGGTCACGCACCTGGTAGGCAAACACGGTGGCGCCCTCCGGCCGGGCCACGGCGGCGCGCAGCAGGACGCTCAGGTGGTCGCCGAAAATCAGGTTGTCGCCCAGCGCCAACGCGCAGGGCTGCCCGGCGATCCAGTCCTCGCCGATGTGGAACGCCTGGGCCAGCCCTTCCGGCTTCGGCTGTTCCGCATAGGTGAAGCGCACGCCGAACCGCTCCCCACTGCCGAGCAGGCGGCGGAACTGCGGCAGGTCCTCCGGCGTGGAGATGATCAGGATGTCCTTGATCCCCGCCAGCATCAGCACGGACAACGGGTAATACACCATGGGCTTGTCATAAACCGGCAGCAACTGCTTGCTGCTGGCCAGCGTGATCGGATGCAGCCGTGTGCCGCTGCCACCGGCGAGCAGGATGCCTTTCCCCGTGCCCGCGCTCACGCCGCCGTTCCCAGCCGCTGCCCGGCATAGCGGGCGGCACGCACGCCTGCCCACCACGCCCGGTGGTCCAGATACCATTGCACGGTGCGGCGCAACCCGTCGTCGAAGCCGTGCGGCGCGGTCCAACCGAGCGCCGCGTTCGTGCGGGCTGGGTCGATCTCGTAGCGGAAGTCGTGGCCCGGGCGGTCGGTCACGAAATGGACCAGCCGGGCGCGCGGCCCGGCGGGGTCCGGAACCAGCTCGTCCAGCACGGCGCAGATGGCGTGCACGACCTGCAGGTTGGTCCGCGGCTGCCGGGCGCCGATGGCAAGGGTGGCGCCGGGTTCGGCGTGCTCCAGCGCGCGCACCAGGGCCTCCGCGTGGTCATCGACGAACAGCCAGTCCCGCTGGTTGGAGCCGTCGCCATAAACCGGCAGCGCCTTGCCTTCCAGCGCGTTCAGCGTGACCAGCGGGATCAGCTTTTCCGGGAATTGCCAGGGGCCGTAGTTGTTCGTGGTGTTGGTGACAAAGGCCGGCAGGCCGTAGGTGTGCCACCAGGCGCGCACCAGGTGGTCCGATGCCGCCTTGCTCGCCGAGTACGGGCTGCGCGGGTCGTAGGGCGTGTCCTCCGTGAACGGCGGGTCATCGGGGCCGAGCGCGCCGAACACCTCGTCCGTCGAGATGTGGTGGAAGCGGAAGCGCCGCCGGGCGTCGGGGCCGAGCGCCGCCCAATGGGCGCGCGCCGCTTCCAGCATCACGAAGGTGCCGACCACGTTGGTCTGGATGAACGGCGCCGGGCCGTCGATGGAGCGGTCCACGTGGCTCTCGGCCGCGAGGTGCATCACGGCGTCGGGGCGGTGCGCCGCGAAGATGTCGCGCATGGCGGCGGCGTCCGTGATGTCGGCGCGGAGGTGCCGGTGCCGCGGGTGGCTGCGCGCTTCCTCCAGCGCGTCCTCGGAGGCCGCGTAGGTCATCTTGTCCACGTTCACGACATGATGGTCGGTGGCGCGGATCAGGTGGCGAATGACGGCCGAGCCGATGAAGCCGCATCCGCCGGTGAGGAGTATCCGCATGAGGGGGGGGTGTCCTGTTCACCGTTTCGCTGGTGCAAAATGCCAGCGAAGCCGGAGCGGGGCAATCTGGATTTAACAGAGGTCGGCATGCAAAGAATGGGACAGAACGGTTGAGAAAGCATCTCGCCAACCCGGCTTCATTCGCGATATGTCGATCAAGACACGCGGCAGGGTTGTAAGCAGGGGCCAAGATGGACACGCTACCCGATATAGCTTCGGACATCGCAAGCAACCCGGTGGTGCTGCAGGACGGCGTGCTCTGCTTGCGGCTTGGCGAGCAAACCGTGCCGCTGCGGTTGGGGGGGGCGCCGGTCGAGAGCTTCGTCCCGGGATGGCGGCCAGTGTTCCTTTACACCGGTTTCTTCCCCTTCGCCGTGCTGCAGTTCAGCAGCGACTCCGGCGAGGCCGCCGTTTGGATCGTCGATTCGGACGGCACCCGGCTTGGCGGCTCCGTGGCGGAGCTGGAGCCGGGCGCGCGGGAATCGCTGCGCACCACGGCCGCGCCGCGCGTTGCGGAGTTGATGGACGCGGTGCTGCAGCAGCCGGCGCTGTCGCTCGACCCGCAGGCCCGCGCGTTTCTGCGGCTGCCGGAGGCGTTCCGGCGCGAGGTTGGCGAGCTTTGCGCCGGGTCGGCGCTGCCGCCGGTGCGGCGGGTCGCGCTGGATGCGGTGCCGGACGAGTGGGATGGGGGCTGGGGCCTGGACCGGGGACATGTGGAAACCCTGCTGGAGATGCCGTTCCAGGAATGCCTGCTGCGGACGGCGGAGAGCGGCATGCTGAGCTGGCCCAGCCCGGTGGATGGCCGCATGCTCGCCGTGCAGGGCAGCTTGTGCTCCGACGATTTCCGGTTTGCTTACCGGCTCGCCGATCCCGTGCATGGATTGGTGTATTATCCAATCGTATCCGACCATCACGCAGTAACGCTCGGCTTATACGTGCCGGCTTTGAACCTTGTGCTGGTCCGTTACGGGCGGACGATGGGTCTTTTCGATATTTATGCGCCCAGCGTGACGGCTTGGCTGATGCCGCTGGTTTGCCGGTTCGGGAATTCGCTTGAGCGCTATTTCGGCACGGGCGCCAACCGGGTGGCCAGCATCATGCGCGGCTGGCCGTCCAACCATCTTGGCCATCAACTTTGGAACGAGTTGGGCGGAACCGACCAGTTCCTGCAATCGGCCTCGGGACTTCATCTCCCTGAATGGATCGTGCCCGGCCCGGAAACCGAGCTTTGGGGACCAATTGACCAGATATTCCCTCAGCTTCAGGGCCGGGTTGACCGGTCCGCGCCCAACGTCGATGCCGCCATCAAGGCGTCTTATGATACCGGCGCCTGCCTCGTCCGGGTCACGAGCCATTACGTTTCCGCGAAGCTGCGCGCCAGCTTGCAACGGCTCGTCGAAGCGGACCCGGTTCATGGCGAAGTCCGTCGGATCATCCAAGGGCGGACGCGGCCGGACGCACCGGTGATCCTGATCGGCTTGCGCGTCGAGAACCGGACGATGGTTGATCTACTTGAATTTTGCGAGGAGCTGCTGGAGCGTGTGGCTGGCGCCTTCCCCGGCGCGATCCTTGTTTTGGATGGACATAATTCCGATCAGGGTGGCCGAGTGATCGTGAGCCATGGCGAGTTGGGCGCACGCCGGCCTCCACTCGATGTGGAGCGGCAGATCGCGGGACACTTGCGGCGGCTTCAGACTGGGCGCGACGTGATGGTGGTGGACACGTTGGGCGCGCCGATGCAGGCGAGCTTGGCTTGGTGCAACCAAGCAGACTGTTTCTTCTCGATTTGGGGGGCGAGCCTCGCGAAATATCGCTGGGCCTGCAACAAGCCTGGCTTTGTCGTAACGAGCAGATGGAATCTGAAACATCGGGTCGATCTGCACATCTACGATGCGCCGGGATTTATGGAGGAGCCTGGCGCGCTGACGTTTGCCGATCCTGATACTCTCCAGGATGACACCCAGGCAACGCTGCTGGTGGACGTTGACCCAGGCCAGCCATGGTATTCCAACTTCCACGCTGACCGCGAGCGCATGCTGCCAAGGTTTTTGGAAGTTGTTCGCGAGTCTACGGCAAGCCTGAACGCGAATCGAGAGTTGTAGCCGAGGATAGTTGCGAATGTTTTGGCGTATGCGGCGCAGTTGGCAGGGCGTTGCAGGGGGGCAGCAGGCGCAGCGACAGATCGACCATGGTGCGGCAATTGGATACCACCTTGGTCCGGCGCCGGAAGCGGGCCAGGCAGTGCCGGACGTTGCTGTCGTCCTGCTCAATGGGGAACGTCAGGTCCTTGCCGGTGAACGACTCTCCTGGGGGATCACCCGGTGACAGCCCTCCCAGTTGTCGGTGACAAACGTTTTGCCGATCAGCCCCACCTTGCCGATCAGCCGGCGGCAGGTCGCATCCTCACGCCCACCCGGCATCCAGGCCACGGTGCGCCGCTGATCCACGTCATAGGCACGCCACACCCAAAGCTTGGCAGCCTGTTTTTCAGGAAGTGCCACATCCCGTCCACCTCAACCGTCACCACCGCCGTCGAAACCTCCGGCCCCGGCAACGCAGACACTTCCGCCCGCACCCACTTCAGTGCCGCCGCGTCGTTCACCCCAGCACGCGGCCGATTGCGCTGAAGCTCATGCCGCCCATGCTATACAGCAGCACCGCCAGCGCCTTTGTCGCAGGCGGCTTGCCGCGCATCGGCGTGTCGGTGAAGTGGCAGCCGCATGCCCGGCAGCGGCAGCGCTGATGGTGCCAGGCCAGGCCGCTTTTGACGTGATCCAAACTACCGCACCGCTTGCAGCACAGCCCATCCACAGACATCCACAGCCCTCAACCTGCTCCTTTTATCCGATGGATCGGGTCCACCCAAGCCACCGTTTCCGGCCGCTCCACCCCCGCGATGTCCAGGTTCACCACCACCGCCTCGTTGTCGCTGCGCACCAGTACGCATTCCAGTGTTTCCGTGGCGCTCGCGTTGATCTCCTGGTGCGGCACATAGGGCGGCACGAAGATGAAGTCGCCCGGCCCGGCTTCCGCCACGAACTCCAGGGTGTTGCCCCACCGCATCCGCGCCCGGCCGCGCAGAACGTAGATCACGCTTTCCAGCGCACCATGGTGGTGCGCGCCGGTCTTGGCATCGGGGTGGATGTGCACCGTGCCGGCCCATAGCTTCTGCGCGCCGGCCCGGGCGAAGTCGATCGCGGCGGCACGGTTCATGCCCGGGGTTTGCGGCGTGTTGCTGTCCAGGCTGTCGCCCGGGATCACCCGCACCCCGTTCTCCTTCCAATCGATGTCTGCGGTCTCGCCCATGTCTGGCCTCCTCCAATCCCGGCAGCGTGACCCGTCCAGCCCCGGTTCGCAAGGCGGTGCCAAACCCGGCAAGCCGCGCTATAAGCCTTCCGGACGCGGCGCGAGCCGCCGCAAGCAGGACGCCCGTAATGGACATGCCGACCCCGCACCAGGCTGAACGGACCCAGAACGGCCAGCAGGTCGCGCGGGTGGCGCTCGGCATCGCGCTCGCGGCGCTGGGGGTGTACGTGCTGCAGGGCTTCCTGCGCGCCCTGGTCTGGGCGGCGATCCTGGCCATCGCGACGTGGCCGCTGTATCAGCGGACGCAGCGGCGGTTCGGCGCCGGGCGGCACAAGGTGCTGCTGCCACTGCTTTTCACCACAGGCGTCACCCTCGTGTTCGTGATCCCCTTGGCGCTCGTGGTGGTGCAGCTCAGCCACGAAGCCCGCCACCTCGCGGGCATGGTGGTCGATGTGCGTGCCCACGGCATGGCACCGCCCGACTGGCTCGCGCGCCTGCCGGTGGGCGGGACGCAGGCGACCGCCTGGTGGGATGCGAACCTGCGCGATCCGGCGGATGCCCAAGCCTTGCTGGGCCGGGTTGGCCGGGACCGGGTCATGCTGGCCAGCCGCGAGTTCGGCACGCAGCTGGCGCATCGCGGCCTGCTGTTCGGCTTCACCCTCGCCACCTTGTTCTTCCTGTTCCGCGACGGGGCGGGCCTGGTCGCGCAGATGCGCACGGCCAGCCTCCGCCTGCTCGGCCCGAACGGGGAACGGCTGGGACGGCAGGTTATCGCCTCCGTGCACGGCACGGTGGACGGCCTGGTGCTGGTGGGCTTGGGCATCGGCGCCGTTTTGGGCGTCGGCTATTGGCTGGCCGGGGCGCCGCATCCGGTGCTGCTGGGGGCGCTGACCGCGGTGGCGGCCACGGTGCCGCTGGGCTCGATGGTGGTGCTGACGCTGGCGGCGCTGCTGGTGCTGGCGACAGGCACGGTGGCGGCGGCCGCGGTGCTGCTCGCCGCCGGTGCTGCCGTCATCTTCATCGCCGACCACGCGATCCGCCCGGCGCTGATCGGCGGTTCCACCCGCCTGCCCTTTATCTGGGTGCTGCTGGGCATCCTCGGCGGGGTGGAGGCGTTCGGCCTGCTCGGCCTGTTCGTCGGCCCCGCCATCATGGCGGCGCTGATCCTGCTCTGGCGGGAATGGACGGGACCCGGCCATGACGACGTCGAGATGCCGTCGAACCACATGGCATAGCCGCGATTCTCATAGGCCGATCGAAGACCAGGCAGTCACAGCAGCCGCCGGAGAGGAAGCACGAACATGGACATAGCGATCCCCGATCCCGACCTCGCCGACGGCGCCTCGCCCACCGACCAGATGCGGGCCAGGATCGTCGCCAGGCTCACCTACCAGGTCGGCAAGGCGCCCGCCCTCGCCAGCGAGCGCGACTGGTTCGTCGCAACCGCGCTGGCGGTGCGGGACGGCGTGCTGGACTGCTGGTTCGACAGCATCCGGCGCACCCGCGAAAGCGGCGCCAAGCGGGTTTACTACCTGTCCCTCGAATTCCTGATCGGCCGGCTGCTGTTCGACGCCATCGGCAACCTGGGCGTGCTGGAAGAAGTGCGGGCGGCCCTGGCGGCGGAGGGTGTGGACCTCGAACGCCTGCGGGAGCAGGAGCCGGACGCAGCCCTCGGCAACGGCGGGCTTGGGCGGCTCGCGGCCTGCTTCATGGAAAGCATGGCGACGCTCGGCATCCCCGCCTACGGCTACGGCATCCGCTACGAGCACGGGCTGTTCCGCCAGGTCATCGTCGATGGCATCCAGCAGGAACTGCCGGAGGACTGGCTGTCGCTCGGCAACCCCTGGGAATTCGAGCGTTCGGAGATTGCTTACCCCATCGGCTTTGGCGGCACCGTGGCCCGGCAGGACGGCCCGGGCGGCACGGCCTATGTCTGGCAGCCGGCCGAGACGCTGTTGGCCGTCGCCTATGACATGCCGGTGGTGGGCGGTCCCACCCCGGGCGGTTCCCCCCTGGACGGCGGCGCGGCCCCGGCGCATCACGCCAACACGCTCCGGCTTTGGTCGGCGCAAGCCACGACGCCGATGCAGCTCGATGATTTCAATCGGGGCGACCACGTGGGCGCGCTGCGCGACCGGGTGCGGGTCGAGGCCGTGTCCCGCGTGCTGTATCCCGGCGACGAGAGCGAGTCCGGGCAGGAGCTGCGACTGCGCCAGGAATTCTTCTTCGCGTCCGCGTCCTTGCAGGATCTGCTGCGGCGGCATCTGGAACAGTTTGGCACGCTGTCCAACCTATCGGACAAGGCGGCAATCCAGCTCAACGACACCCACCCGGCCATCGCGGTGGCCGAGATGATGCGCCTTCTGGTCGACGGGCACGGCATCGAATGGGGCGCTGCCTGGGCCACCACCGTCGCGACCTTCGCCTACACCAATCACACCCTGCTGCCGGAAGCGCTGGAAACCTGGCCGGTATCGCTGATGGAGCGCCTGCTGCCGCGGCACATGCAGATCATCTACCTGCTGAACGCGCGCCACCTGGAGCAGGTCAACGCGCATGGCCCGGTGGACGACGCGCTGCTCAGCACGCTGTCGGTCATCGACGAGCGGCATGGACGGCGGGTGCGGATGGGGCACCTGGCGTTCCTGGGATCGCACTCGATCAATGGCGTGTCGGCCCTGCACACCGGCCTGATGCAGAAAACGGTGTTCCGCGACCTCAATGCGCAATACAGCGGGCGCATCAACAACAAGACGAACGGCGTCACCTTCCGCCGCTGGCTGCACCGCGCCAACCCGGGGCTGACCAGCCTTCTGGTCGAGACGCTGGGGCCGCGCGTGCTGCAGGACGCCACGGCGCTTGCGGACCTGCGCGCCCACGCGGACGACCCCGGCTTCCAGGCCGCGTTCGCCCGGCAGCGGCTGGGCCGCAAGGAAGCGCTGGCCCGGGTGATCGCCGAGCGTACCGGCATCACGGTCAACCCCGGCGCGATGTTCGACGTGCAGGTCAAGCGCATCCATGAGTACAAGCGCCAACTGCTGAACATCCTGCATGCCGTGGCGCTTTACGACTCGATCCGGGCGCAGCCGACGCGCGACTGGGTGCCGCGGGTCAAGATCTTCGCCGGCAAGGCGGCGCCGGGCTACCGCGTAGCGAAGCAGGTGGTCCGGCTGGCCTGCGACGTGGCGCAGGTCATCAACTCCGACCCTGCGGTCGATGGACAGTTGAAGGTGGTGTTCCTGCCCAACTACAACGTGAGCCTCGCGGAAGCCATCATCCCCGCTGCCGACCTGTCGGAGCAGATTTCCACGGCGGGCATGGAAGCGTCCGGCACCGGCAACATGAAGCTTGCCCTGAACGGCGCGATCACCATCGGCACGCTGGACGGCGCCAACGTGGAACTGCGCGACCACGTCGGGCCGGACAACATCTTCATCTTCGGCATGACCGCCGACCAGGTGCTGGCCCGCGGGCGGCGGAGCCTTGCAGCGTACGACGACGTGCTCGCCTGCCCGGCGCTGCAGCAGGCGCTGGACGCCATACGCTCCGGCGTGTTCTCTCCCAATGAACCCAGCCGCTACCAAGAGCTGGTGCACAACCTGTTGGAAAGGGACACGTTCATGATCGCTGCCGATTTCCAAAGCTATCTGGACCAGCAAGGGGCGGTAAAACAGCTTTGGACTACCCCGGCCGCCTGGTGGCGCGCCAGCATCCTCAACACCGCAAGCGTCGCCTGGTTCTCCTCGGACCGCACCATCACCGAGTATGCCACCGAGATCTGGAACGCCATGCCCCCGGCAGGATCAGGACCGCGGCCGGCATCGGGGAGCGCCGAGGCATGATCCGCACCAGCCCCGGGGTGAACGCGCCCCTCGCCCGCTCCGCCATGGCCTACGTGCTCGCCGGCGGACGCGGCAGCCGGCTGATGGAGTTGACCGATATCCGCGCCAAGCCCGCGGTGTACTTCGGCGGCAAAAGCCGGATCATCGACTTCGCGCTGTCCAACGCGCTCAACTCGGGCATCCGCCGCATCGGCGTTGCCACGCAGTACAAGGCGCACAGCCTGATCCGCCACCTGCAGCGCGGCTGGAACTTCTTCCGCCC
>CALMVT010000390.1 GCA_937873175.1 uncultured Acetobacteraceae bacterium
AGCAGTCGACATCTTGCTCGTTGGATTGGGCGCAAGTTTTTGGCCTCAGCAGCTTGGCTCGCCTGTAGGCCCGCGACCCATTTAGGCGCTTCATCAATGGCCACACCGAAGTCCAGCCCTAGACGAGGATAGACGCGATGCGCACTTCGGTTTTCTCCGCCGTGCATCGCAGGGACGCAATTGGCGCCCTTGCAGCTGCGGGGGTGGGCGTGGTTGCCGGCCCGGCCCGGTTGCAGGCCCAGCGGCCACGCGGAGCCGGACATGTCGTGCTGCTCGGCGACTCTTCCTTCGACAACAAGGCCTATGTGGGTGGTCAGCCCGACGTGCTGGCCCATCTGCGCGGGCGGCTGCCGCACCCGTGGCGGGCGACGCTGGCGGCGGTGGACGGCGCGGTGGCCGGCGATGTGCAAAGCCAGCTCGCCCGTGTTCCGGCCGATGCCACGCATCTGGTGATCAGCGTCGGGGGCAACGACGGGCTCCGGCGGGAAGGCGTGTTCGGGGAACCTGTGCGGAGCGTGGGCGAGGGCGCAGCCAAGCTTGCGGAGGTGCGCGAGCGCTTTCGGCAGAACTATGGCGCCATGCTCGGTGCGGTTCTCGGGCGGGGGCTGCCCACGGCACTCTGCACCATCTACGACCCACGTTTCACGGACCCGCTGCGCCAAAGGCTGGGTGTGATGGGCCTGGCGCTGTTCAACGACGCCGTCATCCGGGCCGCATTCGCCCAGGGCCTGCCTGTGCTCGACTTGCGGCTCATCTGCGACGAGGACGCGGACTTCGCCAACCCGATTGAGCCCTCGGGCCAGGGAGGAGGAAAGATCGCCGCGGCGGTTGTGCAACTCCTCTCGGAGCATGATTTCGGGCGCCGGCGTTCCGAGGTGTTCACGGGGCAACCCAGGAGGTAGTGGCCGTCGCCGGAACCCGCCGTGTACGTCGCCATGTTCGACCCTTGCAGCCCTTCGCAGCAGGCCGCCTATCCTGCTCAGCAGCATGCAAGCGAATACCGAAAGCGTGTTCCGGCAGCTTCGGCTGCCCGAGCTATGCTCCAGCGCCACGGATCAGGAAGGCTGCCATGTACCTCGCCCGCTTTTCGTATGATGTGCTGCCGGCCAATCGTCAGAAAGCCCTCGACTTCGTGCGCCGTGAGGTCGAGGCAGCACGCAGCGATGGCCTCACGGCCCGATTGCTGATCCCGCTGACGCGGGCGCAGGGTGGGGCGGCTTTGCAGTTCGAGGTCGCGTTGGCCAATCTCGATCAGCTTGACCAGTTCCGGCAGCGCGGTGCGGGATCGGCCAAAGAGACCGGCGACTGGATGCGGGCATTCAGCGACATTCTTCTGTCCCCTCCCGCGGTCGAGATCCTGAGAGTGGACGAGAGCCAAACCTCGTAGCTCGCCAGCCGCCCTCGGACGTCCAATGGTCCGATGGCGGCCCAAGTCGGTTACAGGGTGGCACGCAGCTCCCATTAGGAACGGCCGCTTCGCGCCCATACCAACTGTCAGGCCGGCCCGGTCAGCGCCTTCAAAACGGAGCGGGGCGGGCAGCGAGCCCCTGCGCCCAACGGGATGAGATCATGAGAGACCTGGACCAACCAGCATTGCAAGCCGCGTCCGATTTCCTCGCCACCCATTGGCGCGAAGGACGCCACGCGGACACGCTGCGGCCGGGGCTTTGCCCTCGGTCGCGTGCGGATGGTTACGCGATACAGGCGCTGATCGAAGATCAAGGCTTGGGTCACCGGCGGGGATGGAAGATTGCTGCGACCAGTGCCGCGGGGCAGGCGCACATCAACGTAGACGGCCCGCTGGCGGGGCGGCTCCTCGCCAGCCGCGTGGTCGCGGAGGGCGTGCCGATACCACTCGGTGCCAACCGCATGCGGGTCGCCGAGGTTGAGTTCGCGTTCCGCATGGGCCGGTCTTTGCCGCCGCGGCCCGAACCCTACGCTACCGACGCCGTGGTCGCCGCCGTGGCGGCACTCCACCTCGGGATCGAGGTCCCGGACTCGCGCTTCACCGATTTCACCGCCGTGGGTGCCGCACAGCTGATCGCCGACAATGCGTGTGCCGACCGCTTCGTGCTTGGCCCGGCCGTCGCGGCACCCTGGCGGGAGGCCAACTTGGCGGCGCACGCTGTGCTGGGGATGAACGGCAAGCAACTCGTGCACGAAGGCCGCGGCGGCAACGTGCTCGGCGACCCGCGCATCGCGCTGACCTGGCTGGTCAACGAGCTAGGTCGGCATGGGATCACCCTGAGCGAAGGGGAGATCGTCACCACGGGCACCTGCGTCGTCCCGGTGCCCGTGGCGCCCGGCGACATCATCACCGGCGACTACGGCGCTTTCGGTTCCCTGCAGGTCCGGTTCACGGACTAGGAGCCCGGAGGAGGCCAAACGACTTGAGAGGGTGCCGGGCCGCTCGCCAGCAGGCCGACTGAGCCGATGGCGGAAAACCGCGATGCCGGATGACCAACCCTCGCTTTTCGAAGCCTCGTTCTCCAAAGCTGCCAGTCCGGTAACGGCC
>CALMVT010000391.1 GCA_937873175.1 uncultured Acetobacteraceae bacterium
CAGGATCCGCATGGCAGCGTGACGCTCTGATCCCACCCCTCCACCCCGCGGGGGGGGAAGCCCATGCGAGCAGGTCGGCGTTGATCTGCTCGGCGCGCGTTGTGGGCATGCCGTGCGGGAAGCCGGGATAGAATTTCAGCACCACGCCCGGGATCAGCTTCGCCGAGAACGCGCCCGCGTCGGCAAACGGCACGACCTGGTCGTCCTCGCCGTGCATCACGAGGGTGGGGACCTCGATCCGCTTCAGGTCCTCCGTGAAGTCGGTTTCCGAGAAGGCGGCGATGCAGTCGTACTGCGCCTTGACCCCGCCCATCATGCCCTGCCGCCACCAGTTGCGCCGCACGCCCTCCTTCACCTCGGCGCCGTCCCGGTTGTAGCCGTAGAAGGGCAGCGTGAAATCGACGAAGAACTGCGCGCGGTTGGCCGCGGTCCGGCGGCGGACCTCGTCGAACACCGCTTTCGGCGTGCCGCCTGGGTTGGCGTCGATCTCCACCATGAGCGGCGCCACCGCGCTGATCAGCACCGCTTTCGCCACCCGGCCCGGCTTGGCCTGCACGACGTAGCGCGCCACCTCGCCGCCGCCGGTCGAGTGGCCGATGTGGACCGCGTCGCGCAGGTCGAGCGCATCGGTCAGCTCGACAGCATCGGCAACATAGGTGTCCATGTCGTTGCCGACTGCCGTCTGCGTCGAGCGGCCGTGGCCGCACCGGTCATGCGCGATCACGCGGTAGCCCTGGTCCAGGAAGAACATCAGCTGCGCGTCCCAGTCGTCCGCGCTGAGCGGCCAGCCGTGATGGAAGACGAGCGCCTGGCCCTGGCCCCAGTCCTTGTAGAAGATTTCCGTGCCGTCGCGTGTGGTGATGGTGCTCATTGCCAGGCTGCCTTTCGTTGCTGCGGACCCACTCGGCACGAACAGGGGCGGCAATGGAGTAAGCGGGAAAGCACTCTGGCAATTGCGCGCACGCAATCTCCCGGCGCGCTTCAGCGGATTGTGCCCGTGGTCACTCTGGACCCCAGCCGCGAGCAGGCAAGGCTGCGTGCCCGTCCCCATGCGTGGCCTCAGCTGGTCGGCGACCCCGCGGCCGGTGCCTGCACCGCCGGCACGGCCGGAACCCGCAGCTCCGGCAGGGGAATGCACTCCTTATCGTCGCCGGGCACGGTGGCGAAGCGCCCGGCCTTCCAGTCCGCCTTGGCCTGCTCGATCCGCTCGCGCGACGAGGACACGAAGTTCCAGAACAGGTAGCGCGGCCCGTCCATCGCCGCGCCGCCCAGCAGCAACAGCCGGGCGCCGTTCGGCCCGGCGCGCAACGAGACGGGGTCGCCTGCCCGGAACAGCAGCATGCGGCCGGCGTCGAAGCGGACGCCGCCCACCTCGACCTCGCCTTGGACGACGTAGGCGGCACGTTCCTCATGGTCGTCCGGCATCGGCAGCGGCGCCCCCGGCAGCAACGCGGCGTCGGCGTAGAACAGCTCGGACGGGGTGCGGACCGGCGCGCGCAGCCCCCAGCCGTGCCCCGCGATCAGCCGCAGCGTCGCGCCGCCATCCTCGACCACCGGCAGCGTGCCAGCGGCATGGTGGACGAAGCCGGGCTGCGTTTCCTCATGCTGCCGGGGCAGCGCCACCCAAGACTGGATGCCGAACAAGCGGTTCGAATGCGTCCGCGCGGCGGCCGCCGTCCGCTCGGAATGGGTGATCCCCCGTCCGGCGGTCATCCAGTTGACGTCGCCGGGCACGATCGACTGGTCGGAGCCAAGGCTGTCGCGGTGCTGGATGGCGCCGTCGAACAGGTAGGTCACGGTGGACAGGCCGATATGCGGGTGCGGGCGCACGTCCAGGCCCTTGCCGGTCAGGAACTCGCCCGGCCCCATCTGGTCGAAGAAGATGAACGGCCCGACCATCTGCCGCTGCGCTGCCGGCAGCGCGCGGCGCACCTCGAAGCCGCCGATGTCGTGCGCCCGCGGCAGGATTACGTCATCGACGCTGGACGGCATGGTGTCGTTGGGGCAGCTCTCGACGCTCATCGTGCATGTCCTTTCAACCAGGCCGAGGCGGCTGCCACGTCGGCGGCCGACAAGCCGTGACCCGCCGGGAGCACCCGGTGCGCGACCTCCGCGCCCGCTGCATCGAGCTGCGCGGCCAACCGGGCCGCGCTGCCTGCAGGAACGATCGGGTCAGTCGCGCCCGACACCAGCAGCACCGGGGTGCCCGGCAGCGTGGCGGACGGGGCTTCCCGGAACGGCGCCATGGCGCGCAGCAGCACGGCCCCGGCCAGCATGTCGGGGTGCAGCAGCAGCAGCGCGGCGGCGATGTTGGCGCCGTTGGAGAAGCCGACGGCCACCGGGGCCGGCAACTCGTACTGGTTGCGGGCAGCGTCGATGAACTGCGCCAGCTCCGCCGTGCGACGGCGCAGGTCCGCCTCGTCGAACACGCCCTCGGCCAGGCGGCGGAAGAAGCGGGGCATCCCGTTCTCCTCCACCGAGCCGCGGGGCGAGAGCAGGGCGGCGCCCGGCGCCACCGCCCGGCCCAGCGGCAGGAGGTCGTCCTCGTTGCCGCCGGTACCGTGCAGTAGCAGCAGGGGACGATGGGCCGGGTCCGTCGCCGGCACGAAGCGGTGGCGAAGCGGCAGGTCGAGGGTCAGGGTCATCGGGGTCCTCCGTTCGGGCACGGGACGGGGGACAACCGTCCCGTGCAGGGATGTCAGGCCAGGGTGGGCAGCACGGCCTCGATCGCGGCCCGGCGCGGCTGCAGGAAGCGCGGCAGCTTCAGCGCCGTGCCGAGCGCGGCGGCGTCCTCGTCCACCGCGAAGCCGGGAACGTCCGTGGCGATCTCGAACAGCACGCCGCCTGGCTCGCGGAAGTAGACGGAGCGAAAGTAGTCCCGGTCCTTCTGCTCCGTGGTGTGCAGGCCGTGCTCGGTGGCCAGCCTCTGCGCCATGGCGGCTTGCACGGCGTCGTCCGCCGCGCGGAACGCCAGGTGGTGGACGGAGCCGCGCCCCATGCGGGCCGGCAGGAAGCCACCGACCGTGCGCAGATCCACGATCCCGCCCAGCGCGGTCCCGTCCACCCGGAAGCGGGACGTGTCGCCCTCCTGCCCGGCCGCCGCGAAGCCGAACACCGACAGCACGGCACCCGTGCGCGCCGCGTCGCCCAGCATGAGGCTGACGCCGTGGAAGCCGCGGATCGCGTGCTCCTGCGGGATCTCGCCATTGTCCCAAGCAGCTTCCGCTTCCACGCCCGGCACGCCGACCAGGGCCAGGCGCATGCCGTCGGGATCGCGGAAGGTGAGCACCGGTTCGCCGAACCGCTCCGACCGTTCGGCGCCTTGCGCGATCAGCCGGACCGTCCAGTAGCCGATGGAGGCGCGCGGGATGCGGAACATGGTCTCCGCCAACTCGCCCGCACCAGCCCGGCCGGTCGCGGCATGGGCCCAGGGAAAGAAGGTCAGGATGGTGCCGGGCGCGCCGGCCGCGTCGCCGAAGTATAGATGGTAGGTGCCGGGATCGTCGAAGTTGACAGTCTTCTTCACCAGCCGCAGCCCCAGGGTGCGGGCGTAGAAGTCGAGGTTGCGCCTGGCGTCCCCGGCGATTGCGGTGACGTGATGGATGCCGTTGCGGGCCATGATGCCGTATCTCCAAGGGCGGCCGCGCCGCCGTTCGTCGCATCAATTAGGCCGGACGGGTGGCGCTTGCCATTGCAGCGGTGCAATCGTGGGATTGGGACTTCGGACGACCGACCGGTGACGCAGGACGCGAAACGCACGCTGCCGACCATCGCACGCTCCTTGGCGTGGGACGACTTCCGGCTGATCAACGCCATTGCCGAGGCGCGCACCTTGCCGGCGGCGGCGGCGCGCCTGGGCCTGGACCATTCGACGGTTTTCCGGCGCCTCCGGCAGATCGAGGCGGCGCTGGGGACGGCGGTGTTCGAGCGGCACCGCAGCGGCTACGCGCTGACCGCGGCGGGCGTGGAGATCGCGGCCCTCGCGTCTCGGGTGGACGAGGACATCACGGCCGTGCTCCGCCGGATCGCCGGCCAGTCGCCCAGCCCGGCCGGGGAAGTGCGGATCGCCACCAGCGATGCCTTGCTGTTCGACCTGCTGCTGCCCTTGCTCGCCGAGTTCAGGCGCGCGTGCCCCGAGGTCCGGCTCGACCTGGTGACCGGGAACACCGCGCTGAACCTGTCCCGCCGGGATGCCGACGTGGCGATCCGCGCCACGTCCTCCCCGCCTGAGACCCTGGTGGGGCGCAACGTCGCGCGGATCGCCTGGGCTGCTTACGCGACGGCCGCGTCGCCCGAGAGCGCCGGCGGCAACACCGATCTTTTTGCCATCAACACGCCATGGGTTGGGTTCGGCGACGCCTTGGCCAGCCTTGCGGCGGCATCCCACGTCCGCGGCAACGTCCCTGAAAGCCGCATCGCGTGCCGGTTCGACACCGTGAGCGGGGTGGTGGCCGGGATCGAGGCCGGCATCGGCGTCGGCTTCCTGCCGTGCTTCGCCGGGGATCGCCATCCGGCCCTGGTCAGGCTGGGGCCGCCTGTCGCCTCGCTGGCCACCGACCTGTGGCTGCTGACGCACGCGGACCTCCGGCATGTGCCCCGGGTTCGCGTTCTGATGGAGTTCCTGGGCGAGCGCATGGCGGCGCTTCGCTCGTTCGTCGAGGGGCTTTAGCAAGCTGCCGGCAGCGTGACCATGCTGGGTGGCCACGCAGCGGTCGTGCTTTGACTTCTCGATCAACGGATGGCCTCCCCATCGCGGCCGACCGGATGAGATTGGCCGACGCGGCCCGGCGGTCTTGAGAGCGACCGGCGGCGACAGGCAGACTTCCTCGGTTACTTGTCGCAGGCCCTCAACCCATCAGCGCCGCTAGGACGCGGCCGATCCAGGCGTCGAGCTTCGTGCTGTCGATCCAGCGCAGCACTGCAACAAGGCCGTGGCCGGGATCGATCCAGGTGATGTTGCCCCCTGCGCCGATGGCGAAAAAGCTGTCGCCGGGTGCGGAGGGCTGGTAGCTGCAGTCGCTGTTCAGCCACCAGAACAGGCCGTAGCGCGGGTTGAGCGGGCACGGCGCGACGGAGGCCGCAACCCAGCTCTCGGGAAGGATGCGCGTGTCGCCCCACTGGCCGCGGTTCAGCATCAGCTGCCCGATCCGGGCTTGGTCCTCAGCGTGGATGAACACCCCGCCGCCCCAGTGCCCGCCCCCGGACACGGACTGCACCGGCCGCCCGCCCACGTCCACGAACGAGGTCCGGTAGCCCTCCCAGCGCCAATCGCCGGAGGCTCCGATCGGCCGCATGACGCGCTCCGCGAACACCTCGGGCAGGGCACGGCCAAAGCGCCGCAGCAGCGCCAGGCTGAGCCGGTTCACCCGGACGTCGTTATACTCCCAGAACGTGCCCGGCGCCTGCAAGGGACGCGCGGCGCCCTTCGCCCCGGCGGGCCGCCCTGCCGCCTCGCTGGCCAGGCTGCGGTTGCGGTCGATCTGCTCGGACTTGCCGAACAGGCTGCCTTCCCATTCCGAGGTCAGCTGCAGCATCTGCCGCCAGGTGATGGCGCCGTTGTGCGCCCCCTCGAACCCGCCGTCATCGGCGGTCCAGCCGATCGGCTCGTCAAGGTCGGTGATCAGCCCGTCGGTCACCGCGATCCCGGCCAGGATCGACAGGTAGCTCTTGGCGACGCTGAACGTCATGTCGACCTGGCGCGTGTCGCCCCAAGACGCCACCAGCTTGCCGTGCCGCAGCAGCAGCCCGTTGGGGCCGCCTCGCGGGCTGACAGGGCCGATGATCTCGTTGTCCGGCGGCGGCTCGAAGTTGCCGGCTTCCAGCTGCGAGCGCAGGTCCCGCTGCCACGGCGTCTCATGCGCTTCCGCAAAGGCGACCGCGGCCGCAAGCCGGACCGCATCGAACCCAACCTCCTCCGGCGTGGCGCGGGGCCAGGCGACACTGTCGGGAGGCAGCGGGGGATGTTCCATAAGGCAGCGCAACTCCAGAGGCGGACGGACCCTAGCGCGCCGC
>CALMVT010000392.1 GCA_937873175.1 uncultured Acetobacteraceae bacterium
CAGGAGGGACGCATGAGGCCGGACCGCGCCTGGGTGCGGCTCGGCTCCGGCCGGCGGCTCGACCTGCTGGACCCGCAGCCCGGCCAGTGGACCGACCGCGACCTAGCCGTGGGTCTGTCCCGCACCTACCGCTGGGGCGGGCACTCGCGCTGGGAGCTGCCGCTGTCCGTCGCCCAGCACAGCCTGCTGGTGCTGGTGCTGCGCCAGCAGATGCAGCCGCACCAGCCGCTGACGCCGGGCGAGGCGCTGCGGGAGTTGACGCACGACGCGGACGAGGGACTGCTGGGGTTCGATCCCATCGCACCCTTGAAGCTGCATCTTGGGAACGAGTTCCACGCGCTCACGGCCCGGCTGCATGCGGCGGTGGCCACGCGCTACTGCCTGCCCGACTGGCAGCCGGACGACCGCGTGCTGCACAAGCGGGCGGACCACCTCGCCGCCGCTTCGGAAGCGGTCCACGTGGCCGGCTGGCGGCACGACGAGGTGCGCGACACGCTCGGCATTCAGCTCACGCCGTTGCGGGACGACCCGCTGCCTCTGCTCGACGGGATGCAACCCTGGGAGCCTTGGCCGGCTCGGCGCGCAGCCGCCGTGTTCCTGGGCAAGCTGCGCGAACTCGACGGCGCGGCCCATGTCAAGGCGCCGGCGGACCTGACGGCGGTGATCGCGCGGGAAGCGATGCTGGCCCGGCTCGGCGCCGCCTTTTCCCGGCTGCCCCCTCGCTCGCGGCTGCGCTGCGCCCGCCCGCTCACCGGCAACAGCCTGACCGACACGTTCGTGCACGTCGAGGCGGACGACGTCTCGCAGCAGCACGTCGAGGGCGTGATCGTCGACGGCGAGCGGGACGAGGACGGCCAATGGCTGCTGGACGGCGAGTTCACCGTGTTCACGACCGACGAGGAGCTGGTCCTTGTGTCGGGGTTCAACTGCACGACCGAGATCCTGTGACCTGACGCCGGCCTGAAGGAAAGCGCCGGTGCGGGCGTGAACCGTGTTCGGACAGGCGAGACGGCGAAACCGAGCGGAAAGCAGGAGAAGCCCTGCCGCATCGCGCCGTGGTGCGCAAGGGCAAGGGCCTTCGGCCCGCGCGTGCCGCGCGCCCCTGCGCGCCCCGTCGCGAGGCGGCTGCCGGGCTGTGTCTCCGGAAAACCGGGGACGCAGCAGAAGGACGACGACGATGAGGAAGATCTGGAACGAGCGGCTGCGCGTGGCGATCGGCGCGGCGCTGCTGGCAGCCGGCCTATTCGCGTTGCTGGCCGTGCCGGGCTTGGTGTCCGACCGGGACAGCACCGTGCCGCCGCGGCCGGGGCGGGAGGCGAGCCGGTGACGGACTTGGCGCTGCTGGGCGAGGTCGCGCGCCTGCCGCAGCTGGGCGGCCCCGTGTCGGTGGAGGCCCTGGCGAGCGGGCCGGCCACCCACTTCCACCTGCTGCGCACCCGGCGCGGGCACGGGGCACCCGGCGTCATGACGCCGGGTGACGAGGCCGGGTGTCACGCCCGGCTGCTGTCGGCCGCCCCCGTCATGCTCGACCTGCTGGCCGTGCTGCTGCTGCGCTGGGGCGACAGCGCGGCGATGGACGGAGCGACAAGCAACGCCGAAGCGGCGGCGTGGCTCGCGATGTTCGCCGGCGAGGTCCGTGCGGCGCTCCGGGAGATCGTCGGTCCGCGCACGCCGGAGACGGCGCCGTGAAGCGCGGCCTCAGCATCGCCGAGCTGATCCGCCAGGACGTGCTCGACCTCCATCCCGAGCCGCCGCGCCCGCTGTGCCCGATCCCGCCGCGGCTGCTGATCCTGGCGTGCTCGGCCACCAAGGCGACGGGGGAAGGGCTGACCGCGCGGGACCGCTACCAGGGGCCGCTGTGGCAGACCCTGCGCGCGGCCGACCCGGACGGCAGCAGGGCGTTCGCGTGCTTCTTGTCGGCAAAGTTCGGCATGGGCGACGCGCGCGACCTGCTGCCGCACTACGACCGCGTGCTGACCGATGCGGACGCAGATCGCATGATCTCCGGCAAAGCGTGGGCAAGCTACCCCGCGCTGCCGCAGAGCAGCCGGATGACGGCGGCCGCGAAGCTGCGGGCGGCGAACCGGGACGGGCCGCAGCGCTCGCCGTCGGGCGTGCTGACGCGGCTGGCGCGCGAGCTGGGCCAGCCGTTCCGCGACGTCGCGATCTGCGGCGGCCACCGCTACGTGCATGTCGCGTCGTCGTGGCTGGCCGATTTCCGCGTCATGCGCCAGCTCGCCGCCGACGCCCCGGTCACCGTAGTCAACGGCCCGATCGGCGTCATGCGCGCGAGGCTGCGGGCCTGGGTGGCACGATGACGGGCCGACCGTGAGGACAAGGCCGGGAACGACAGAAGCCAGGCCGCAGCGGAGCCTGGCGCCACAAGAGGCCGAGCGACCCGGCATTGTGGGTCGCCTGTCCCGCGTGCCAGGCTCACCTCGGCACGCGACACACTTGGCGCGGTCCGCATGGCTACGCCTGCCACATCGGTCAGACCCGCAAGCGAAAGCCAGGGCGAAACCGACGGATCAGCCCTCGAAGACGTCGCACAGTTCGAGGCGCCACTCCTCGCTCGGCTCGCCGCCGGATGCCGAACCCACCAGGGCCAGCGCCGGCTGCATCCCGCAGCCGGAGCAGACGAACTCGAACGCCAAGTCGGAAAGCAAGTCCTGCGGTCGCTTGGCGGCGTGGAACCAGAGCGGCGAGCGCTGCCGGCGGCAACAGCGTGCTTCCAGCCACAGGCCGCGGAGCTGGGGCAGGGACGTGGCGAGAGCTTGGGAAAGGGTCATGGCATCCAGTGTGCGCCATGTGCTGCGGTGGCCAGAGTGCATTCTGCGCGGCGTGCCCTGGCACAACGTGTTGTGCAGCCGGGGTGCGGATGGCCGAAGGAGCAGGGGGAAACGGGGAAGCGGGCACGAGAAAGAACCTGTGCCGCTCTCGGCCCGGCCGGTTCAAGGGCAAGGGCTCCGCCCGCGCTGCGCGCGCCCTTGAGCCGGCCGGGCCGGATCGGCCGCCGGGTGGGGTCTTGGAAAGAAACCCCGCAAAGGATGGCGACCATGCGAAGGCAGAAGCACAACGGAAGGCGGGGCCAGGGCTGCTGCGGCTGGCAGCATCCCAAGGGAGATCTCGGCGCACCGGGCGGGCTGCCCGCCTTTCCCGCGCTCGTTCTCGGCAGCGTGGTGCTGCCGGATCTGGCGACGGACAGCGCCGGCACGACAGCGCCGTCCATGGCGCGGGGGCCGCGCCGGTGAGCCTCGACGTGCTCTACCCCTTGATCGAGGGCGATCTCAGCATCACCCGCACCTGCGGCGACGGGGAAGACGGCTTCGACCTTGCCCGGACCGACTGGGGTGAAGCCGTGCTGGTCGCCACGGTGCCGGACGGCGCCGGCTACGGAGTGGGCGAGGCCGAGGGCCATGCCCGCTTGCTGGCCCGCTCGCCCGCCATGCTGCGCTTGCTGCGCGAGGTGCTGGGCCTGTTCGCCGCCGAGTTCGAGGCCGGCAAGGACGTGTCCGGCGCCGACCTGGTGGAACGCTTCGCCGAGTGGCGCAGCCGCGCCATGACCGAGCTTGCCGCCCCGATCCAGCCCGCCAGCGGCTGATCCCGACGTTCCTGGCGGGTCCAGCCTGGCCTGACTGCCGCGCCGGCCGAACGGCTCTCCTTCGCCTCCCGTCCCACCGCGTCCCGCCGCCGTGACCAGAGCGGCAGGCCTGCATCCGCACGAGGTCCGCCATGACCGCCATCACCGACGCCACCCGCTGGAAAGCCGTGCCGAACGGCAGCGACGGCTTGCACGTCATCGACATCCTCGTGGACCTGCCCGGGGGCGGCCACGTCGCCAGCGTGCCCGGCTTCGAGGCCTACGGCCAGGCCTGCGCCGCCACCTGCGCCCACGCCAGCCTGATCGCGAACGCGCCCTTGCTGCTGGCCTTGCTGCGGCAGGCCCGCGCTGCCCTGCCCGACGCCCGGTCCGCCGCGGGGTGCGGCGCGCCGCGCGAGCTGATCGGGGAGATCGACGCCGCGATCGGCGCAGCAACCGCTTCCTCGCTTCCCCCCACACCGCCCGCCTCCTGGTGAACAGGAGCCTCGCCATGTCCCGGCCCGCTTGCCGGCGCGCGAGGAAAGCCCGCGCCTGCGGCCGGTCCAAGCATCGTGGGGCGGACCCGCGCCGGGCAGCGATCCATCCACCCCCACACCGCGGAAGCGTGACATGCACGATCCCGAACCGTCCGAGCCGTCAACGCCGATCTGCTGGTTCTGCGGCGAACCCGAGGTGCTGGAGATCTTCGACATCTGGGTCGATGGAACCTACGCCTTGGAGACGTGCTGCGGCGCCCTCTTGGAGCGCATCGGCGCGGACATGGCCGACGATCCCGCATGGGCGCGCGACCTGCTGCGCCGCCTCGGCGCCGAGCTGCTGACCGGGCAGCGCCTGCGCCGGGTGTGCGACGACACGGGCACCGTCACCCTGCTCGACTGCAAGCTGGAGGTGCGGCCGGTCAGCTTTCGGGACGCGGCCGCGTTCGTCGCCGCGCACCACAGCCACTGCGGCCCGCCCTTGATGCACCGGTTCTCCTTGGGAGTGTGGAACGGCAAACGCTTGATGGGCGTCGCCATGGTCGGCAATCCCGTGGCTCGCGCCTTGATGGGCCGCAACCTGGTCGAGGCGACGCGCGTGTGCGTGAGGCGCGACACGGAGCGCATGCTGCGCGACGGATGCTGCTCCAAGCTCTATGCCGCCGCGGCGCACAGCGCCGAACGCGCCGGCCATGGCAAGATCATCACCTACCTACGGGCCGACGAGGAAGGCACGAGCATCAGGGCCGCAGGCTGGGTCAAGGAAGCAGTCGTGCCAGGGCGCGGCTGGCACAGCGCGCGCCGGCAGCGCAGCAACGGCAACAACGCGTTTGTGGCCAAGGTGCGCTGGTCGCGGACCCTGCGGCCCAAGCCGAAGGCGCCCGCCGTGCCGCCCCGTGCGCAGCCGGCCGCGTTGCCGGACTGGACGCGGATCGGCGACACCGGTCCAGGACCGCTCCTGGGCATGCTTCCCGGCTGATCCCGAGGAGCACCTGGAGCTGGAAGGCTTGTCCGATGCGGCCTGGCGCGAGCGCAGCGGCAATGCAGTGCCGCCGGATGCGGCGCAGGCGATGGCGGAGACGATGGGCCGCACGCTGCTGATGGCATGGAGCGGCACCGGCTCCATGCTATCGAACCTGCCGATCTGGGTCTGGCCCGTGGCGGTCGCGCTCAGCGTGAGGCAGCCCGACGAAGCGCCAGGCGGGCGTGTGGAGGAGCGCACACCATGACACGGCATGTGGCCCTCGACGCGCCGAAGCTGGAAAGGCCGCACACGCCTGACGGGCTGCATGGCGACTGCGCCTGCGCTGTGTTCAGCCGATCTCCAGCGCGGCGCTGGCGAAGGCATAAAGCGTGATGGCGCTGCCCAGGCCTGCCAGCAGCATCACCACCAGGAAGGCGATCTGGAACAGGCGTGCCGTCCAGCGCGGCATGCGGATGTAGCGCGGGATCGAGGGAATGCCGAGGCGCATGGAAACGGACTGCACCTACCCTATTTGAGACAATTTTGCAACGTTTAGCGGCGCGCCCGGTTCAGCGTCCAGGGCGGCAACGCCGCGCCGCGTTCCGGCCTGCGACGTGCCTCCGGCCCAGGGCAGCCTGTTCAACTGATGCCGGGCACGGCTGCTCTGGCACTTCGCCATTGGACGCGAGGTGAAACGACGACAAGCCGAAACGGCGATGCAAGAGGAAGGGCGACCCCAGGAAAGGCTGAACGGGACGACGGAGACGGCTGCCGCACCCCGTCCGCCGCCGCAAGGGCAAGGGCCTGCGGCCCGCGCCAGGGCGCGCCCTTGCCCCGCCGGTCGGGCCGCGGCGCTTGGGAGGTGTTCAAGAAGGAGCACCCCGATGGCCAAGCACTCCACCCCGCGCGGCGGCAGCAGCACGAAGCATGACGGTTCCCGCGACCACTACGCCGCCGTCACCGAGCAGGTGATCGCCGCCCTCGAAGCCGGCACGCTGCCCTGGCGCAAGCCGTGGGACCCGGACAAGGCCGGCGGCTCCGGGATGCCCCGCAATGCCGCCACTGGCGCTCGCTACCGCGGCGTGAACGTGCTGACGCTCGGCATGTCGCCCTTGGCGTTCCGCAGCGGCGACCCGCGCTGGGCAACCTATTGCCAGGCCCGCGAGCGCGGATGGCAGGTCAGGAAGGGCGAGCGCGCCACCACCGCATACTTCTACAAGCGCCTGGAGGTGCGGGACGAGGCGGACGCCGCAGGCGGCGAGGACGCGACCCGGCGCATCCCGATGCTGCGGGCGTTCTCGCTGTTTCACCTCAGCCAGATCGACGGCGCTTCGGACTACGTGCCGCCTACGGTGGCGGAGGCACCCTGGCGCGCGCCGGAAGCCACCGAGACCATCGTCGCCAACAGCGGCGCGGTGGTCCGCACCGGTGGCGACCAGGCGTTCTACTCGCCAGTCACGGACCACATCCAGATGCCGCCCATGGGAGCGTTCCATAGTGCAGCGGGGTGGAGCAACACGATCGTACATGAACTTGCCCACTGGAGTGGAGCAGAGACAAGGCTGAACCGTGACCTTCGCAACCGCTTCGGCTCACATGACTACGCAAGGGAGGAGCTTCGGGCCGAGATCGCCAGCGCGATGGTCACCGCCGAGCTGAACCTACCGGACCACGACTTGCCGAATACTGCCGCTTACGTTGCGCATTGGATAGAGCGGTTGCGCTCCGACCGCAAGGAGATCTTCCGTGCCGCGGCCGAAGCGCAGCGCATCGCCGACTACCTGCTGGCATTCCACCCGGATTACGCCGAGCGCCACGGCTTGGCCGGCGCGCAGCCCGACGCCGGGGACGGCAGCGAGCCGGAAGCAGGCAGCCCCGAGAACGGCATGGTGCCCGTGGCGGAAGCCGCGTGATGGCCGCCGCATCGCCCTGGGCGCGCGACGACGCCGACGCGATCAACCGCGCCCTGTCCACGGAAGGCGGGCACCTGTTCGTCGGCGAAGCGGGCTACGTCCTTGCCTACCAGCGCGGCACGACGCTGAGCGGCTACGACGTGGTGCCGGTCAAGGCGGCCTGCATCGCAGCCGGCTTGCCGGTGATCGACAGCCGCCGCCTCGGCTTCGAGGCCGCGCTGCACCTCGCCGTCCACGGCCCGATGGTCGCGGTTGGCAAGCCGGCCGACGCGCAGTCTTGGCACGCGCTGGCGCACGCGCCGCTGCACCACGTCGCCGCCCTCTACCACGCGGCCGGGGCCGAGGTGGTCAACCTGCCGGCCGTGACCGGCGCGGGCAGCGAAGGCGGCGGCACGGGCGCCAGCCGGCAGGAGGCTCCACCCGCGCTGCCCAGCCAGGCAGGGATGATCGTCGCCGGCTGACGCGCGGCGGCCGGCGTTGCCCTGGGCCGCGCCCGGCCAGCCCGCACGCCCAACACAGGAGAAGCCGCCATGGGTGAGACACCGGCCCACGCGGTCGTGCGCGTGCACGCCGACAGCTACCGGCTCGACCGGCTGACACCGCCCGGCCTTGGCGCGGCGGCGTTCGTCCTCCGGTTCCGCGACCAGCTCGGCAACCCACTCGGCTGGCGGCTCAGGCCGCTGGTCGTCATGCAGGGCGCGAGGAGCCGCATCCACCCGACCGCCGCGGCGGCGCTCGCCTCGACCAAGCTGCTCACGCCGAAACAGGCCAAGGACGCCGTGGCGCAGGCGGACCGCAGCAGCGCCGCCGACGCGGCCATGAGCCGCCTGCCGCCCGCCGGAGCGTGAACATGCAAGCAATCGTCACCACCCCCAAGCGGACCCATGGCGGCTTCCGCGACGACGAGGGCGCCTGCCATGCCCAGGCGGTCGGGCCTGGTCGTGCGGACCCTGGCCGCCTCGACTGGTTCACAAGCGCCGTGCTGCCCGACGGCGGCCAGCGCGTCCGGATCTGCCGTTGCGCGCGCAGCACGCCGACCGAGGCGGTCGAACTCGACCGCGGCACGTCGGCGCTGCTGCTTGCTGCGCTGGGCGAACTCGCGCGGGTTGATCCTGCAGTGTCATGGACCCGCCGAAACGCGCAGCGTTTGCGGCCGCCGCGCGGCAGGCGGTGCTGCGCGCCTTCTGGCAGGCGCTGAAAGAGCGCGATCCCGCATAGCGAAGCGGGACGGGCTGCAGACGGCAAAGCCGAGGCGAGCAAGGGGAAGGGAAGGCGCCACCACGGCCGCGCGCCCGGCGCAAGGGGTGGGTCGCGCCGGCCGCTGCGCTGGGCCGGACGCGATCCCGCCGCAAGCACGGCGCCCTTGCCCCGGTCCCCCGGCCGCGGTCGGGCGGGGTGGGTCTCCGGAGCAGGAGACGAGGAAAGGAGCTTCCCCGATGCCGACCCTGCCGATGAACCAAGCTCAGGCGTTCGACCGTGACGCAGCCCGGCGCGAAGGCCCGCGCAAATCGCGGTGCGATTTCGCTGGGGACGTGTTCGACTGCGGCCCCGATGGCCACGGCAAGCCGCGGATGCAGCTGCAGCGCCTCGACACGCCGGAGGACAAGGAGCCGTCCTTCGCCGGCGACCTCTGGGCTTGGCGGCACGTGGTCGCCCGCGCCCGCGCTGGGTCCGCCCTGCACCGGGCCACGCTGGATACGGTGGACGAGACCGAGCGTGGGCTGATCAGGACGACCTGCGGCGCCTGGTGAGGCGCGCTGCCCGCTCACCCCAACCCCATCCACATCGACGGAGCTTGAGCCATGGCCAGCGAGTTCGCCTGGACCGAGGACGCCATCGCGTGCCTGCGCGCGTTCTGGCGGGACGGCCACAGCACGGCCGCCATCGGCCGGCGCATGGGCGTCAGCAAGAACGCCGTGGTGGGCAAGGCGCACCGCCTCGGCCTGCCGCCCCGCCCCAGCCCGCTCCGCAGCAAGGGTGCTGACGGCATGCCGCGCCCGCCCGCGCCGAAGCGGACCCGCGGCCCGACCCTGCCAGCGCCGTGC
>CALMVT010000393.1 GCA_937873175.1 uncultured Acetobacteraceae bacterium
ATCGGGTGCGGTCCCAAGCGGGTCACCCGGCCACCGTCCTGCTCGAGGCCGGCGCCGGCGGGCGCCCGGGCGGGCACGGCTTGCGCGGGGGCGAGCATCAGGCGGACCGCGTGCCCATGAGGCCGCGCGGGCGCAAGGCCAGCACCAGGATCAGCAGCAGGTAAGGCACCACAGGGGCCACGCGGGCAATCGTGATCTGCCACAGGTCGCCCAGCACCGCGGTATCCACGGGGATGCCGATGCGCGTCAGCGCCGTGCCGAGCGGCATGTCGAGGCTGATGCTCGCGGTCTGCACGAAGCCGATCAGCAAGGAAGCGACGAGCGCGCCCCAAATGGAGCCAAGCCCGCCCATCACCACCACCGCGAACACGATGGCGCCGAGCGAGCGGGCCATGCCGGGTTCGGTGGTGTAAGCGTTGCCGGCGATCACCCCGGCCAGCCCGGCCAAGGCGCAGCCGGCGCCGAATACCAGGGTGAAGACCTTGGGCACGTCATGGCCGAGCATGCCCACCATGTCCGGATGGGTCAGCGCCGCCCGCACGACGAGGCCGAGCCGGGTGCGGGCCAGCGCCAGATAAAGCGCCAGGAACATGGCGACCGCCACCGCCATCATGAACAGCCGATAGGCCGGATAAGCGTTGCCGGCCACGGTGAACAGCGGGAAGTCGAGCGCCGCCGGCACGCGGTATGGCACGGGGGTGCGGCCCCAGATCAGCGGCACGACCTCGCCGATGATAAAGGCGAGGCCGAAGGTGAACAGCAGTTCCGCCAGGTGCCCGTGCTTATGCACCGTGCGCAAACCGTAGCGTTCCACGGCGGCGCCGAGCGTGCCGACCAGCACGGGGACGACCAGCAGCGCCGCCCAGAAGCCGAGCCGGATGCTGACGGTAAAGGCGAGAAAGGCGCCGAGCATGTAGAAGCTGGCATGCGCCAGGTTCAGCACGCCCATCATGCCGAAGATCAGCGTGAGGCCCACGGACAGCATGAACAGCAGCAGCCCGTAAACCAGGCCGTTGAGCAGGATGAGGGCAAGCTGCTGCAAGGGGTCAGGCCGGCGGCTGGAACTTGCAGGTGGTGGGCTGGCGCTGCGTTTCCGCCTCGATGCGGCTGATGGTCTTGAAGCCCATCTTGTTCTCGGGGAAGGTGAACTTCGTGCCGGGTTCCAGCGAGGACACGAACATCGGCTGCAGCAGTTGGTGGTTGTCCGGGCGCATCGCGGCCTCGCCCAAGGGCGTCTTCTGCACCATGGTCGAAAGCACCTGGCCGACCTTGGCCGGGTCGGTGCTGTTGGCCTGCTTGATCGCAGCGGCCAGCATGTCGATCTCGTTCACCACGCGCCAGTAATAGAAGGCGTTGCCGTATTTGGCCTGGAACGCCGCCGCCATGGCTTCCAGCTCGGGGCCGCCGAGGTTCGCGTGGTACTCGGTGATCTGCGCGTAGCCTTCGCCGCCCGTTCCGGCGCCGGCGATCACGTCGCTTGATCCCATGTAGTAGGTGTAGAACAGCCCCTTGTAGCCGGCATCCTGCGCCGCCTTGGCCAGGAGGCCCATGTCGGCGCCCCAGTTGCCGGTGATCACCGCGTCGGCGCCGGCGGCTTGCATCTTCTGCACGTAGGGGGTGAAGTCCTTCACCTTGCCGAGCGGCACCCGCTCCACGCCCACGACCTGCAGGTCGGGCCGGCGGTTCGCCAGCATGGCCTGCGCCGCGCGCTCCACCGACTGGCCGAAGGAGTAGTCGGGGTTGAACAGGTAAACCTTCTTGATCTGTGATTGGCTCACCAGGTAGTCGGCGAGCGCCCGCATCTTCATGTCGCTGTCGGCGTCGAAGCGGAAATGCCACCAGTTGCATTTGTCGTTGGTGAGCGCCGGGTCCACGGCGGCGTAGTTCAGGAACATCACGGACTGGCCCGGCGCGCGGCGGTTGTTCTTGGCGATGGCATCGGACAGCGCAAAAGCGACGGAGGAGCCGTTGCCCTGGGTGACGTAGCGGATGCCGTCGTCGATGGCCTTGCGCAGCAGGGTCAGCGACTTTTCCGGGCTGACCTCGTTGTCGAACGGCACCAGCTCCAGCCGGCGGCCCGGCCCGGCGGCGCTGCTTGCGTTCACCCGGTCGATGGCGAAGCGGAAATGCTGCTCGCCCAGTTGGCCCGTGGCGGCAAGCGAGCCGCTGAGCGGGTCGATATAGGCGATGCGCACGACCTCCTCGGCGCGCGCCAGGCTGGAAGCAGCGAAGGCGAAGATGGCGAGGGCGGCCGCGATGCTCAGCATGGGGCGGGTCGGCATGGGGTTCCTCCGCCGGCGCCTCATGATGGGCACCGTGCGGGGGTAGTTGTCGGTCCCAATACGATGCGCGTCAACGGGGTTGTGGCACGGCGTCGGGCGTGGCGCTGATTGCTTGGGGGCATAGCACGTAGTATGTTCACTACTTCATAATAGATGGAGTTCGCCATGGCGATCACAACTCCGTCCAGCCGCGAATTCAACCAGGATACCAGCGGGGCGAAGCGGGCGGCCAAGGAAGGGCCGGTATTCATCACCGACCGGGGCCGGCATGCTTATGTTCTGCTGACGATTGAGGAGTATCACAAGCTTAGCGCCAACGGTCCCAGCATCATTGATCTGCTCGCAATGCCCGGTGTCGGGGATATCGACTTTGAGCCGCCACGGCTCGCTTCCGAGTTCAAACCCGTTGATCTCACTTGAGATGTACGTGCTCGACACGAACGTCCTGTCCGAGTTTCGCAAGGCAACAAGCGGCAGAGCCGATGCCCGGGTCATGCAATGGGCGAACAGCATGCAACCGGCCAGCCTTTACTTATCCGTCATGACGATCCTGGAATTGGAAAAAGGAGCTTTGCTGCTTCAACGCCGCGATCCCGCGCAAAGTACGATCCTTCGGGGATGGATGGACGGCTACGTCCTTCCGGCGTTCAAAAGCCGCATTTTCGCAGTCACGACAGCCGTTGCTCAGGTTTGCGCCCGGCTCCATGTACCCGACCCGCGGCTTGACCGGGATGCGTTGATCGGCGCCACAGCACTCGTGCACCGCATGACCGTGGTCACGCGCAACGTCGCCGACTTCACGCCCATGGGCGTCCCGGTTCTCAACCCCTGGGACGCCCCGCCCGCCCCTTGACCGCGCCCGCCCCGGGCGTGGCAGGATCGCGGCAAACCCGAGGAACCCCCATGCCCCTCCCCCCCAACCTGGCCCGCGCGCTGGCCGGGCGCTTGTCCATTCCGGTGATCGGGTCGCCGTTGTTCATCATTTCCAACCCCGACCTGGTGATCGCGCAGTGCACGGCGGGGGTGGTGGGATCGTTCCCGGCGCTCAACGCCCGGCCGGCGCCGGTGCTGGGCGATTGGATCCAGCGTATCCAGGACGCGCTGGCCGCGCACGACGCGCGCTACCCGGACCGGCCTGCGGCACCGTTCGCGGTGAACCAGATCGTGCACCGCAGCAACACCCGGCTGGAAGCGGATCTGGAGCTTTGCGTGCGGCACAAGGTGCCGCTGGTCATCACCTCGCTCGGCGCGCGGCCGGAGTTGAACGAGGCCGTGCATTCCTATGGCGGCGCCGTGATGCACGACATCATCAACGACCGCTTTGCGCGCAAAGCGGTCGAGAAGGGCGCGGATGGGCTGATCGCGGTGGCGGCCGGCGCGGGCGGGCATGCCGGCACGCTGTCGCCGTTTGCGCTGATGCAGGAAATCCGGGCGTGGTTCGACGGGCCGGTGGCGCTGTCGGGCGCCATCGCCACCGGGTCGGCGGTGCTGGCGGCGCAGGCGATGGGGGCGGACTTCGCCTACATCGGCTCGGCCTTCATCGCAACGGCGGAGGCCAACGCGGCGGAGGGCTACAAGCGGGCCGTGGTGGAGGGCCGTGCCGACAGCATCGTTTACACGAACCTGATCACCGGCGTGCACGGCAACTACCTGCGGGGCAGCCTGGAAGCGGCCGGGCTTGACCCGGACAACCTGCCGGGGTCCGACCCGTCGGCGATGAACTTTGGGAGCGACAAGCCGAAAGCGTGGAAAGACATCTGGGGATCCGGCCAGGGCATCGGCGCGGTGGACGCCGTGGTGCCCACGGCGGAACTGGTGACGCGGCTGCGGCGGGAATACGCGGCGGCGCAGGAACGGCTCGGCGTCGAGGCCGTCAGCCTGCGGCGAACCGCTTGACGTAGAAGATGCGGTCATGGCCGGGCGGATACTCCGTGATCCGCCCGCATTCCACGAAGCCCAGCTTCGGGTAGAAGCCCGGCGCCTGGAACGTCCAGGTGTCCAGCCAGATGCCGAGAAGCCCGCGCCGTTTCGCCTCCGCCTCCGCCAACTCCATGACCCTGCGGCCCAGCCCAAGGCCCCGGGCGGGGCCGAGCGTCAGCAGTTCGACGAACAGGAAGCCGTAGCCCGTCCGCCCCCAAAGCCCGCCCACAGCCTCGCCATCCCCGCCGCGAACGGTAACGGCCAGCAGGCCCCAGCGGCCGGGCCCGGCGGCGGCGTCATTGTATCTGTCGAGCGGCTCCAAGATTTTCGCCCGCAGCGAAGGGTCAGGTTCGGCCTCGACGGCGATCGTCCATTGGCTGTCCTGCATCCCACTGCGCGTCTGGACCAGGCTTAGGACGCGGCAGGCTTGTCGGCGACCGCGCCCTCGGCCACCAGGACCTCGTTCGCCGCCTTGAAGGCTTCCAGCCCGGCGGGAACGCCGCAATATACCGTGGCGTGCAGCAGCACCTCCTTGATCTCGTCCACCGTGACGCCGTTGGTCAGCGCGCCGCGGACGTGCAGCTTCAGCTCCGCCGGGGCCTTGAGCGCGGTCAGCATGGCGAGGTTCAGCAGCGACCGGGTGCGCCGGTCAAGGCCGGGGCGCGGCCACACGTAGCCCCACACCATCTCGGTCGTGACGTGCTGGAACGCCGACATGAACTCGTTGGCGTTGGCGAGGGAGGTGTCCACGTAGTCGGCTCCCAGCACCGCCCGCCGGATCGGCAGGCCGCGCTCGAACAAGCCCTCGGGCGTTGGGTCTTCGGCCATGGGTGCGTCCTCCGCTGGTGTGCCGCCGTCATACGGGGCGGACGCTGTGCGGACAAGGTGCGCGGCGCAAGTGGCGCATCGACCGGTTCGTAACCATTTCGATGCGGCCTGGGCGCGGCGTCCGACGCCGCGCGCCGCCAGGCGTGTTGATTGGGAGCCGCCCTATGCTGACCGCGTTGATCGTGCTGGCCGTTGTCGTCGTGCTCGGGGTGGGCCTGGGGGTGCGCACCGTGCCGCAGGGCCAGGTCTGGACCGTGGAGCGGTTCGGCGCCTTTACCCGGCTGCTGCAGCCCGGCCTTAACCTGATGCTGCCGCTGGTGGAGCGGGTCGGGCACAAGATGAACGTGCAGGAGATCGTGCTCGACATCCCGGAGCAGGCCGTGATCACCCGGGACAACGCGGCGGTCATGGTGGACGGGATCATGTATTACCGCGTGCTCGATCCGATCAAGGCGGCCTATGGGGCGCAGAACCTGGTGCAGGCGCTGACCAGCATGGCGATGACCAACATCCGCTCGGTGATCGGCGCGATGGACCTGGACGGCGCGCTGTCGGGGCGGGAGGAGATCAACGCCAAGCTGCTGGTGACGCTGGACCACGCGACGGCGCCGTGGGGGGTGAAGGTGAGCCGGGTGGAGCTGCGCAAGATCGAGCCGCCGGCGAACCTGGTGGCGGCGATGAACCTGCAGATGACGGCGGAGCGGGAACGCCGGGCCACGGTGGCCCGCGCGCTGGGCGAGCGGGAAGCGGCGGTTGCCCGGGCGGAGGGGCAGAAGCAGGCGACGGTGCTGCAGGCGGAAGCGCGGCTGGAAGCGGCGATGAAGGACGCCGCCGCGCGGGAACGCCTGGCGGAAGCGGAAGCGCGGGCCACGGCGGTGGTCGCCGCGGCGGCGCAGGGCGGCGGGGGCGAGGCGCTGCGCTACTTCGTCGCGCAGAAATACGTGGAAGCGGTGGGGCGGCTTGCGGCCAATCCGAGCGGGCGGACGCTGGTGATCCCGATCGAGGCCGGGGCGCTGGCCGGCGGCGTCGCGCAGGCGATCGAGGCGATGCGCCTGGGACCACGCGACGGGGCAACGTGAAGGCGGGGGCCGCATGACCGCGGGGGCGGCCTGGATCGTCGCGGGCTTGCTGGGCTGCGCGGCGGAGATGGCGGCGCCGGGGGTGTTTCTGCTGCCGATCGGCTTGGCGGCGTGCGGGACGGGGTTGGCGACGGAAGGGTTCGGCCTTTCGGGCGCGTGGCAGGTGGTGCTGTTCCTCCTGCTGACGGCCATGCTGGTCGCGGGCGTTTGGCGGATGCGGGGCCGGGGGGCGCGGATGGACGCGGTGAACGCGCCCGGCGCCGGGCTGATCGGGCGGACCTGCCGGGCGGTGGGGTTCGAGGGTGCGGAAGGCCGGGTGGCGCTCGGGGATGGGACGTGGGTGGCGCGGATGGCGGATGGGTCGGTGCCGGCGGCGGGCGCGGCGCTGGAGGTGGTGGGGCTGGACGGGACGGTGCTGGTGGTGAGGAAGCAGGGCGGGGCATCGGCCGCCGATGGCACCCTGGTTGCATAGCGCATCGCTGGAAACGGCGACGCAACGCGCCGTGCAGCCCCGTGGTGGCAAAGGAGCTTTCAATGGCGTCGAACAGCCATGTCGTGCCGACCCTCGTTGTCACCGGAGCGCACCCGAAGCTCTACAACCACGACCTGGCGCCGACCGCGCCCGAAGGCCGGACCTGGGGCGTGTTCAGCCTGTTCGCCATGTGGATGTCCGACGTGCATTCGGTGGGCGGCTACACCTTCGCGGCCAGCCTGTTCTTCCTGGGCCTCACAGGCTGGCAGGTGCTGATCTCCATGCTGGTCGGCATCACCGCCGTTTACTTCCTGATGAACCTGATCGGCCGCCCGTCGCTGCGCTACGGCATCCCCTACCCCGTAGTGGCCCGGATCGCATTCGGCGTGATGGGTGCGAACCTGGCCGCCGTGGTGCGCGGGGTCGTGGGAATCGTCTGGTATGGCGTGCAGACCTACTTCGCGTCCAAGGCCGTGCAGGTTCTGGTCGTGACGCTTCTGCCCTCGGCGGCGGAACTGACCCATAACAACATCCTCGGCTTGTCTACGCTGGCCTGGTTCAGCTTCCTGTTCATGTGGGCTTTCCAGCTCGTGATCTTTCTCAGCGGCATGGAGCGCATTCGGCGCTTCATCGATTTCTGCGGACCCGTCGTTTACGTCGTGATGTTCGCCCTCGCCGCCTGGATGCTGTGGCAGACCGGGTTTTCCAGCCTGTCGCTGCAGCTCAGCCCGCCGGCGGCGACCGCGGGCGCCACCGTGGGGGTGATGGCCAACGCGGCCATGCTGATCGTCGCCTACTTCGCGGCGCTGCTGCTCAACTTCGGCGACTTCGCGCGGTTCGGCAAGAACGAGGCCGCGATGAAGATGGGCAACCTCCTGGGCCTGCCGGTCAACTTCCTGGTGTTCTCGATCATCACCGTGATCGTGACGGCCGGCACGCTCAAGGTGTTCGGGGAGGCGATCATGGACCCGGTGCTGATCGTCGAGCGCATCGGCAACCCGGTGGTCGTCATCCTCGGCTCCGTCACATTCATCGTGGCGACCATGGGCATCAACATCGTCGCCAACTTCGTCTCGCCTGCCTACGACATCGCCAACCTGTATCCCGAGCGCATAAATTTCAGGCTGGGCGGGCTGATCACCTCCGTGCTGTCGGTGCTGGTTTGCCCGTGGCTGTTCGTTGCCAGCCCGCAGGCGATCACGCTGTTCGTCAGCATATTCGGCGCGGTGCTGGGACCGATGTTCGGAATCATGGTGGCCGACTACTACCTGGTGAAGCGCCAGGTGATCCCGGTCGATGACCTCTACACCATGTCGCCGGACGGCGCTTTCCATTATGATGGCGGCTGGAACTTCAAGGCGCTGATCGCCCTGGCCGTTTCCGGGGCGCTGTCGATCGGGCTGTCGTTGTTTGGCGCCTATGGCCTGATCCCAAATGTCGGCGATTGGGGCTGGCTGATCGGGGCCGCGACGGGCGCCCTGGTTTACCGGGGCCTTGCCGGGCAGGCCAGCCCGGCCCTGGCCATGCGCGCCGGGGAGTGACGGTTATGCGCGTAGGGCGGCGGCGTGTTCTCGGAACGGGGGCGCTGGCGGCGGCTTGGGTGTTCACGAGCCGAGCCGCGCTGGCCGCGGGGACGCCGGGGCTGACGACCCACATGCTCGATGTTGCCAACGGCAAGCCCGCGGAGGGCGTGCGGATCGACTTCGCGGCACTCGACGGAGACGCTTACCGGCTCGTTCGGACGGTGCACACCAACGCGGACGGCCGCAACGCCGAGCCGCTGCTTACGGCGGAGACGATGAAGGTCGGGCAGTATCAGCTCGCGTTCCACATTGCCGAGTATTTCACCAGGCTCGGCACCGTTTTGCCCAACCCGCCGTTCCTCGATGTGGCTGTCATCCAGTTCGGCATCGCCGATGCCAGGGCGCACTACCACGTCCCGTTGCTGGCCTCGCCGTGGACCTACACGACCTATCGCGGCAGCTAAACGCCAGCCTGGCATGCTACGCACTGAAATGGAGGAAAGGGATGCGCTTGCACCTGGGACACGCATTGTTTGTTCTGTTTGCCGGGCTGCTCCTCGGCGGCCCGGCGGTGGCGGCTTCGGCCGATCCGGACATGGGCGCGATCAACGGCATGGACCGCGCGGCCTTTGTCCAGAAGTTCGGCGGCATCTTTGAGAAGTCGCCCTGGGTTGCCGAGCAGGCTTGGGACCGGAAGCCGTTCGCCAGCGTGGACGACATGCACGCGGCCATGGTGAACGTGGTCAAATCCGCGCCGCTGCCCAGCCAGCTTGCGTTGCTGCAAAGCCACCCCGACCTTGCTGGCAAGGAGGCGCAAGCGGGCGCGATGACCGCGTCCTCCGTGTCCGAGCAGGCCAGCGCCGGGCTGAACGCACTGTCAAAGGCGGAGATCACGCAGATTTCGGACTACAATGCCGCTTACAGGAGGAAGTTCGGGTTCCCGTTCATCATCGCGGTGCGGATGCACACGAAAGAGGGGATTTTCTTCGATTTCAGCCGGCGGCTGCAGAATGACACGCAGACCGAGTATGCGAATGATTTGCAGAATGTTTATGCGATCACCTTGCTGCGGCTGAATACGATGCTGGCGCCGAAGTAGGACGGGCTGGCAATGATGGAGTGGGAGAACCGGGGTTTATTGCCCGATCTCCTGCGGGTATGCCGTACTCAGCCAATAATCGCCGTTCCGCTCCTGGCAAACAGTGCGGATGCAATACGTGCCCTCGTTTGGGGAAGCGGGCAGCAAGCAGCGGCAAAGCGGTTTCAGGCCGTATGTGTTCTGCCGCGTGGCTTCCAACGAAGAGGTGTGCGGGTGCTGCAAGAGCGCATTCCGTAACATGGTCCAATTGTTGGCGTTGTGGCCGATACCGTGAAAGAACTTGCTTTTCCCGAGGGCCGCCGGCGTGGCGTTCGGGTCAAAAGTCAGCAAGTAGAGGGTGATCTTTCCCGGGTCGATGCGGAAACTCATCCGGCGTTCATCTGCAGAAAACCGTTTGAGGATGTCAGGCGGCTTTGAGGTGTTTGCCGGCAACGATCAGAACGTCCTCCACAGGGGACGAGAACTCGACGCCATAACTTCCATACTTATGGACATCTACGACCACCCCACGCGTCCCCGCCGGAAACGTCATGTCGCCGCTGGCCTGCGGCGTGCGTAGCCGAACCGCGTGGAACGCCGGGAATGACACGGCGTGCTCTGCCCCTGGGTCGATCTGAGATTCCATCGGCATACACCTGACCCCGCCCCAATCCCAAGTCCGGTCCGCGGGTTGGCCCCGCGCTAAGCCGCCGCAAACTGCAGCTCCGCCAGCCGCGCGTACAACCCCCCCTGCCGCACCAACGCCTCATGCGGCCCGGTCGCCACCACGCGGCCCGCGTCCATCACCACGATCCGGTCCGCCCGGCGCACCGTCGCCAGCCGGTGCGCGATCACCAAGGTCGTACGGCCTTGCTCCAGCACGGCCAGGGCGTGCTGCACCGCGGCTTCGCTTTCGGCATCCAGCGCGCTGGTCGCTTCGTCCAGCAGCAGCACGGGGGCGTCGCGCAGGAGGGCGCGGGCGATGGCGACGCGCTGGCGCTGGCCGCCGGACAGGCGGATGCCGCGCTCGCCCAGGAACGTATCGAACCCCTGGGGGAGATCGTCCAGGAACCCGGCCGCCGCCGCCCGGGCGGCGGCGCGCACGTCGGCGTCCGAGGCGTCGGGGCGGCCGTAGCGGATGTTGTCCCACACGTCGGCGCCGAAGATCACCGGGTCCTGCGACACCAGGCCGATCCGCGCACGCACGGCGCCGGGGTCAGCGGCGCACAGGTCCACGCCGTCCAGCAGCACGCGCCCGGCCGCGGGATCGTAGAAGCGCAGCAGCATCTGGAACACGGTGGTCTTGCCCGCGCCGCTCGGCCCCACCAGGGCGACGGTTTCGCCGGGTTCGACGCGGAGGCTGAACCCGTCCAGCGCGGACGTGTCGGGGCGGGACGGGTAGCGGAAGGACACGGCGTCGAACTCGACCCGGCCCACAGGGGGCATCGGCAAGGGTGCCGGGCGGGCGGGGGCGGCGATGCCGGGCGGCTCGGCCAGCAGCTCGGCGATGCGCCCGGCGGAGCCGGCGGCGCGCTGCACCTCGCTCCACAGCTCGCTCATGGCGGTGGCGCTGGTCGCGACCAGGATCGCGTAGAACACGAACGCCGACAACTCGCCGCCCGACATGCGGCCGTGCACGACATCCAGCCCGCCGACCCACAGGCTCAGGGTGATGGCGCCGAAGCCGAGCACCACCACCGACAGGATCAGCGCGGCGCGCATCCGGGCGCGGCGGAGGGCGGCGCCGATGCTGTCCTCGACCCGGGCGCCGAAGCGCACGCGGTCCACGGCCTCGTGCGTGAAGGCCTGCACGGTGCGCAGCGCGTTCACGGTTTCCTCGGCATAGGCGCCGAGGTCGGCGATGCGGTCCTGCGCGCTGCGCGACAGCTTGCGCTCGCGCCGGCCGAACACCACCAGCGGGAGGACCACCAGCGGCACCACGGCGATGACCAGGAGGGCGAGCTTGGCGCTTGTCACCACCAGCATCACCAAAGCGCCGGCCGCAACCACGGCGGAGCGCAGCCATTGCGACACGGCGGCGCCGATCAGGCCCTGGAGCTGCGCCGTGTCGGTGGTGAGCCGGGTCAGCACGTCGCCGGTGCGCATGGTCTCGAAGAACGCGGGGGACAGGCGCAGCACCTGGGCGAACAAGGCGGCGCGCATGTCGGCGGCGACCCGCTCGCCGAGCCAGGCCATCAAGTAGAAGCGCAAGGAGGTGGACAGGCCGAGCGCCACGATCACCGCGAACATGGCGCCGGCCGCCTGGTTCAGGTGCGACGCGCCGTCCGCGGAGGCGAAGCCCTCGTCGATCAAGCGCCGCACCCCCTGCCCCAGCAGCAGCACCAGCCCGGCGGCCAGCGCCAGCGACACCGCCGCCGCCGCCGCCCGCCCGGCGTAGGGCCGCAGGAACGGCAAGAGCAGCCGCAGCGCGGACAGGCTGGGCTTGGTGGAAGTGAGGAGGACGGTCAGCGTCGTGTTCCCTTCAGTTCGGCCAGCGTCACCGGCCGGAAATCCCATGCGTCCACGCCCACGTCGTATTGCCGGGCCTGCGGGTGCAGGCGGCCGTGGCTGTGGCCGTGCAGGTTCTGCGCGCCCCTCGCCATGTCGCGCCAAGTGCGGAAAGCGTAATGGCACAGCACCAAGCGGGCGCCGTCCACCTCCAGCTCCATATAGGGCGCGACGCTGGCCCAGCCAGGCAGGGCCGTGACGGCGGCCGGGTCGTTGTTGCCGGTGATCAGGTGCTTGCGCCCGTGCAGGCCGTCCAGCAGCGGACCCGGCGCCTTGTGCCGCACCGCGAAATCGCCGAGGTGCCACACCTCGTCACCGGGCGCGACGGCGGCGTTCCAGCGGGCGACCATGGCCGCGTCCATCTCGGCCACGGTTGCGAAGGGGCGGCGGTAAAAGGCGCGGGCGGCGGCGTGGCCGAAATGCGTGTCGGCGGTGAAGAACACGGCCATGCGGCGCTGCTCCGGGACTGAACGGTTCGCCGCCGCCTGCGTTGAAAGGCCCGGCATAGCATGAGGGACCATATGGCACGCATCGGCTCCAGCTTCTTCACCGTCCTGGGCGCGGCGTTCGCGGTGGCGGGCGCGGACAAGATCATCGGCAACCGCGGCTATGCCCGCATGTTCAATCACCTCGGCTGGTCAAAAACCGGGCTGCGCGGCGTGGCGGTGGCGGAGATGCTGGGCGGCGCCCTGCTCGCGGCCGGATCGACCCGGCGGCTCGGCGGCGGCATCGCAGCGGCGACCTCCGCCGCCGTGCTGGCGAGCGAGGTTCGGCGGGGCAACAAGGAACTGGCAGTGCCGCGCGGCCTGCTGATGGCGGCGGCGCTGTTGGCGTTGTTTGCGCGGCGGCGCTGATCCCTACCGCTGAAACGTGTTGCACCCGGCAACCGTGCCGGTGCGTAATCCGTTGGCGAGCCAGCGGACCCGCTGCGCCGCCGAGCCGTGGGTGAAGCTGTCCCGCACGACGGCGCGGCCGGCAGCCTGGCTGATCCGGTCGTCGCCGATGGCGGTGGCGGTGGCGACAGCCTGCTGCAGGTCGTTGTCGTCGATGTTGCGGTGGCGCTGGTTCATCCAGTTCGCCCACACGCCGGCCAGGCAGTCAGCCATCAGCTCCGTCCGCACCGACAGGTCGTTGGCGGTGGCGCGGTCCCCTTCCCCCCGGGCCGCGCGCTGCGCCGCCTGTACTTTGGGCAAGAGGTCCAGCAGGTTCTGGACGTGGTGCCCGACCTCATGCGCGATGACGTAGGCGTAGGCGAAGTCGCCGCCCCCGCCCATGCGGCGCTGCATATCCTGAAAGAACGAGGTGTCGAGGTAGAGCTTGCGGTCGATCGGGCAGTAGAACGGACCCATGGAGGCTTCGGCAGAGCCGCAGCCGGACGAGGTGACGCCGGAAAACAGCACCAGCACCGGGCGCTCGTACTGGCGGCCGGCTTCACGGGGCAGGACCTGCGACCACACGTCCTCCGTTTCGCCGAGCACGCGGGACACGAAGCGGCCCACCTCGTCGTCGGGGATCCCCCGGCGGCCGGCCTGGCCCTGGGTTGCCATCGGCGCGTTGCCGGCCACCTGCTCGGCGCCGTTGATCAGCACCGCCGGGTTGATGCCGAAGGCCCAGCCGATCAGGCTGAGCACCACGACGGCGCCGATGCCGAGGCCGCCGGTGGCCATCCCGCCCATGCCACGGCGGTCCTCGATGTTGCTGCTTTCCCGGAGGTCATCTTCGCGCATGGGGCGTTCCTACTTGGGCTGCTTCCTTGACGCGCGGCGGGGCGTTTCGTTCCCGGATGCGTGCGGCAGCTCCTCCGGGGCGGGCACGAGGCCATAAGGGGCCACCAGGTCCCATACGTGCCGGGGCACCATGCTGCGCAGCCGCCTAGGGTGCTGGCGGCGGAGGTGCAGCACGGTTTCCGCCGCCTTCATCTCCACGCGGGCGCGGGCGAACTCCAGGCCGCGCGGCCCGATCCGCGGCATCAGCCAGCCCATCAGCGGGCGCAGCCAGCCCGGCATCGCCCGCACCGGCAGGCCGCCCGCGGCGAGCGCCACGTTCTTGATGAACCCGCGCACCGCCCCTTGCCGCCGCCCGGCGCTGCCGAGGGACGCCGTGCGCAGCTCGTCGCCCAGCAGCGCCAGCAGATCCTCCCCGCGCTCGTTGCGGACCAGCAGCCACTGCTCGCCGGAACCGGCCATGTAGCCCACGGTGATGTCGGCTAGGACGTTGGTGTAATCGACGCAGGTGCGGCAGGTGAGCGGGAAGAAGTCGGGGGGCAGCTTGCTGATCGGCAGTTGCAGGAACGGGATCGCCCGGCGGCGGCCGTCGCGGAAGCGCAGCTCGACGTGGTAGTCGGCGCGGAATTCCAGGTAGGTGATGCTGCCGGGGTCGTCGGAGAGCAGGGACAGGAACTGGTGGAAGTTCTCCGTCGTGGTGTTGTCGGAGCAGGGCGTGCCGACCACAAAAAGGCGGTCGAAGCCGAGCCGCTGTTCCAGGGCGCGCAGGGCATGGACCTGGCAGGGAATGCCGATCACGGCGACCCGGCGGTGGCCGGCCGCCCGCGCCGGTTCCAGCAGCGCCAGGAGCGGCGCGTAGCCCATCCTCATGCCCCGGCACTGGGCCATGCCCGCGGCCTCTGTCACCAGCACCGGGACCGGGCGCCACGGGTCGTCCGGGTGTGGCGCCATCGTGAGCACCGCATCGACGGCGCCGGTTTCCAGCAGGCGCTCGGCGATGCGGGTGGCGATGCCGGTCCATTGCGCGCCGGGCCGCGGGGGCGCGAGGGACGCGCGCAGCATGCGTCGGTGCGGGCCGAAGAACAGCTCGTCTGGCCGGGCAGGGTCACGTGCGCGGCCGTGCACGCGGGCTTCGAGGCCGGGGTAGTCGGGGGCGATGAACTGGCAGGCGACGCCGCAGTCGCCGGGGGTGCTGGTGCGGGACACGCCGCAATCCGTGCACAGGCCGCGCGGAACCGGGTCGGCCACGGGAGGCGCCCAAACCGGCGGCGCGGCCGGGGCGGTCATGGCAGGGGCTTCACCCCGTTCCTTTCGGCCTGCACAGACACGGCGGTCAGGCGGTCGTCACCGCCCTGGGTCGCCCGCACGGTGACGGCGGCGCCGGGCACCAGCAGGCTGCGGTCGCCCGGCAGCAGGCCGACCACGCGCACGTCGGGCGCGACCTCGATCTCCTGCTCGCCGCCGGGGTAGCGGAGGCGCAGGGTGCGGCCGTCGGGAGCGGCGGCGATGCCGTCCACGGTGGCGTTGGTCATGGTCTGCTCCGGCGCGTCCATGGGGCGGTGGCCTTCGCCGGTGCCGCGCATGGCTTCGGGGAAGATGTGCACCTCCAGCGCATGCAGCTTGCCGTCCCGCCCGCGCCGGGCGGCGGAGCCGACGAACTCGCCGGGCTGGATGCTGGCGAGGGTGCGGTCCTCCACGGCGCCGATGCGGACGCCGGGCGGGAGCAGGATGTCGAGCGCGTCGCCGTCCTCCGTGCGGACCGCGAGGTGGTCGCGGGCCAGGGCTGTAATCGTGCCGTTGATGCGGACGGGGGCGCCTTGTGCCAGGGCGGTGGCTGGAAGGAGGGCGGCCAGGAGGGCGATGGTCGGTTTGGGCATGAGCAGGCTTTCGGAAATGCAGTGCCAGCCTATCGCGATCCGCCCAGCGCGTCATCTGGGGGGCCGTTCAGTTTGGAAAGCGAGAAGGTCCAGGACGTTAGGCATTGGGATCCGAAAGCAAGCACAATCAGCGCAGCGGGTCCGCCAACCACGAGTCGATCTTTGAGAACTTGGAGTCGGGACCGGTCTTAGGCTTCACCGCCATATACAACGTTGTTTCACAAGGCTAATGTTCAACTTGTGTTTGAAAATTGCTGTTTTTTTACAATTGTAAGTTGTGTAGTTGTAACTTATATGCCGATCCGGTGTTGAAAGTCTTGAAATGCTCAATCACAAGGTGATAGCCAAACGCTTCAACGAGGATGAGCCCCAACGTACAAGGAGTGTTACTTTGGCGCAGGTAGAAGCTGACACGAGATGGCCAGACCTTGGCGGCAGTTTAGGGCGTGGCGATCCTCATACCCATTCGCCAGCGCTATGGTGGTCTCTCATCGGATGTCTTGCGATAGGTTCAGTATAGGATGGTGGATGTGATGTGGGACACGCTGTCGCATTCTCCATCGTCTTGGTTGCATTTCACAAAAGTCAGATGGATTGCAAAGAATTTCGAGTGAGCGGTGACACTGATTGCATTGCACGGTCTGACAAAGGCAGCCTACACAATGCCGATCATCTGAGAGACAATCAACTTACTTTCTTCAGAACTGACGGATAAGCAGTAGCAATCATGCATACGCTATTGATTGAGAGTGCATAATGCGACCTAAATCTGCTCTTTGTGAGATCATGCGAGACGAAGGCCCCTACGTGGTTGAGTGGATCGTCTATCATCGCGTAATCGGCTTTGACCGAATCGTTATCTACGACAATCAAAGTATGGATGCCCCCCGACCATCTGCCGCTCTTCGGCAAAGGCTGGCCTCATTTCCTGTATTCGGTGGCCGGACCCCGTCGATAACCTGACCGTGATCCGCAAGTTCACGTTTATAAACATGCAGCGGCACATTTGGCAGAAAATTGGCTGTGTTGCCTGGATGCAGACGAGTTCCTAATGGATCGATCCTGATGGAAGAGTTCCGTACGGGATTTCCATGCTGAGGCTGGGATGCGAGTTTGTGCCATGCGCGCAGGCATCGTTGTTGAGGTAAGCGCCGCCGACCGGACCCTGTTGGAGGTAATCGTGGAGGATCGTAACAGCCGGCAGAAGCACGTCTGGCGTGCCCGGATCGTGTTGCCGACGGCTGCGCCGAGCCCAACGAAAACCCGCGCCCTTTCTGCTGGACCAAAGACCTCGACAAGATCATCGCCGCCGTCAAGCGCGGGCACCAAGCGTCAGACTCGATCCACTGGGATATTTGTTAAACTTGCCTAATGTTCAACAGTGTATCGAGGTGCTTAAAATGAAAACGGTCCATTACGTCGTCGGCCCAGAGTGTTCCGGCAAGACAACCATGGCTGAGCGCCTCGGAAAGCGCATGGGCCTTAAAGTCTATCACGCAGATATCGTGTATGAAATGCTCAA
>CALMVT010000394.1 GCA_937873175.1 uncultured Acetobacteraceae bacterium
TGCTGGGGCGCCCGCGCTTGCGCGACACCAAGCCCGTCGGGCCCTGCGCCTGGAACGCGCTTCGCAACCGGAGAAGCTGCCGCCGGCCGACGCCCAGCAGCGTCGCTGCCTCGTCAAGGCCCAAACGGCCATCGCCCAGCTCCATCAGCACCTTGACGCGCTGCAATTCCCGTACGCTCACCTGAACCACCGTCATGCTTGGCCGCTCCGCCGATCCCACGGCAGAATGCCAGCCAGGACATCTCTACCGGTGAGAGGAGCGACATCTCCATCGGTGGCTTACATTTATGAGTCCGATAATCTCAATTATGGAAAGACGGGCCAAGTGCCCCGGCAGTCCCGGCGCAGTCGCCGGGGGCCGGCAGAGGCGGGGACGGTGCCAGGACTGGGCTGAGGGCAGTCAAGGCACCCCGCGCAAAGCAGGACAGGGCGGGCTAATACTGGCCAAAGTCGTTGCCGAAAGCTGACAAGCAGGCTGTCTTGCTGGCGGCTGCCCCTGCCCGACCGCATCGGGCGGAAGGTGCCGATGGCGCGGCTTCATCCATGCCGTGCTTGCTGCCCAAGGGCCGCGTGCCCCATGCTTCGGTGATGTTCATGGTGACCGAAGCCGACGCTGCTGCGATCCGCACTGCTTTCCACGAGGAAGGCGAGCTGTCGGCCATCATTGAGCTGCGGCAGCGCTTCCCGGGGATCGACCACGCGCAGGCGCAGGCCTGCGCCCGAACCATCGCCGGCTGGACGCCGCCGCCTGCGGCGCCGTGCCCAGTGGTGCCGCTGCATCCTAATAGGAACCGCTAGCACGGTCCTGCCCCCTTCCGCCTGCTGCTCCGGCGGCGTGCTCACCGGGAGCTTCCAGGACCGCGTCTCGCATGGCTGCCGACGCCGGGCAGCCTTGATGGAGGCATGTGGTATTACAGGTACGGCCATGACACGTCATGGCACGATGGCCTCGAAAGCCATGACATGACACGGATTCGGCCATTACACTCCATGGCCCGGAGTGTCATGTCATGGCCAAGAACAGCGCCGAAGGAAACAAGGCAAGGACGGCCCGCTACCGGGCCGGGCTGGCGGCGCGCGGCATCCGCCCGGTCCAGGTGCTTGCCCCCGAGGCTGCGCACGCCCTGCTGAAGCAAGCGGCCGAGCTGATGACGCGCGAACAGGATCCCTTGGACCCCCGGCAGGCCTTGAGGAAAGTCGGAGGTGCCAACGATGCGGACAAGGCCAGCGACCTGGACGGAAGGGAACAGGCCCTTGTCGCCGACCTGGAGGCTGCCGAGGCGGAGTTGGCAGTGATGCGTGAGGAAAGCCGTCAGTTCGAGCAGCAGGCCGCTGCCCAAGCCGGGCTGGCCGCGGCGGAAGCGAAGCGGGCCGAATCTGCCGAGGGCGTGGCAGCCGTGGCGCAAGAAGCCGAACAAGCGGCGCGAAGCGCCGCAGCCGAGCTGCGGCAGGAGCTGGACGCCATCGCGGGCAAGCAGGGCTGGCGCGGCCTGCTGCTGCGCATGGCAGGCGCCAAGCCGCGTTCCAAGCCCACGTCCCCGGTTGCTTGAGGAAGGCCGCCGAGGCGCCCACTCGGCCGCGGCGCCGGGGCGACTGCGCTGTGGATAGGCTGACCGTCGAGGAAAGGTCGCGGCTGATGTCGCGCATCCGCGGCAAGGACACCAAGCCCGAGATGGCGGTCAGGCGCCTCGTCCACGGCATGGGCTTCCGCTACCGCCTGCACCGGCGCGACCTGCCCGGCCGTCCCGACCTCGTGCTCCCCCGGCACCGCAAGGTCATCCTGGTGCACGGCTGCTTCTGGCACTCCCATGCCGGCTGCCGGGCGGGCAGGGTGCCGGCCTCGAACACGGCATACTGGGAGCCCAAGCTGCGGCGCAACGTGGAGCGGGATGCTGCCAGCGAGGAGGCGCTGCGGCTGGCAGGATGGGCGGTGCTGGTTGTTTGGGAGTGCGAGATCGGGAAGACGGCGGACCTCAAGGACAGGCTCGTTGGCTTCCTGAACGGGGCCGCGCCGTAGGCTGGCCACGTCGCCCTTTGCCGGCCTGGACAAGTGCCTGCATCGTGCCCTCGACAAGCCGAAATGCACTTTCGGTTCGCCTGCTGCTGCAGCCCCAGGTGGGCCGAGGCGGACCGGTGTTCCTTCCAAACAACGAAGGGGCTTAGCCCTGCCCGCCTTTCAGGCGCACCCCAACGCCGCCGCCGTTCTGCGGGATGAACTCGACGCCAGCTGCTTCCAAGACGGCCCGGATGGCATAGAGGGTGCGGGGGTTGAGGGTTTCGCCGCGTTCCAAGCGTGCGACCGTGTTGGGCGACACCTTCGCCGCTGCCGCCAAGTCCCGCACGCCCCATGACAGTGCGACCCGCGCCATGCGGCTTTGAACGGGCGCTATGATAACCAGGTTACTATCTTCTTGCATGGCCTGGCGCGCCCGCCTAGCATGGTTTTGTTCCAATTTTGGAACAGTTCAGGAGGCGGCCGAACGCGCGACTGGTCCTCGCGCGCCGGCCTGACCCGAAGCAAGGATTACCCCATGCTCCAGGCTACATACACGCCTAGCACGCCCGTACTTGGCCACAACCCGGATGCCGAGCTGATCCACCTGGTCGAGCAGGTCATGGCGACGTGGCAGGCTCACTCCGAGGCCTTGCCTAACGTGGTAGACATCCCGCTCGAGACCGAGGCCGAGCTGCGGCGGCTGGCGGAGCTGGAAGACGCATACTCCGAGCAGGCCGTCGCGCTGCCGGCGTTGACGCCAGCCGGGCTGCGCGCAAAGGCCGAGCTGGTACTTCTGCTGCACGGAGCGGACCTGGCCGCCGCGGCGTCGTGCATCGAGCAGCGCGCCTTGGCGTCGCTATGCGCCGACCTGATCGCGGGCCGCGGCTGATAAGCGGGCCATCCCGGCCGTGCCTGCGGGCACGGCCGGTGGAAGCACTCGACAAGCACCGGATCAGTCGCGGAGTGGAAACGAATCGGGACCACCCGCAGAGACTGTCCCGGAAGCAGCAACCGGCCTTGCCGGCTGACGGCTAGGCCGAGGCAGATATTCACCAAAGACCTCGCGGGAGGATGGCATGACAGACGAGACCGAAGGCACGAGCGAGCGGCGGCAAAAGCGCCTGCTGAACGCGGCCGAGGCGACAACGCGCGACCCGGAGGCGGTCGCCTTCCAGCACTCGGTGCTCGCCCAAACAGGCCTGCCCTACCGCAACCCGGGTGACGACGTGCGGGAATGGGAACGCAGCAACGGGCAAGCTTCGCTCGAAATCATCGCCGGCAAGGCGCTCCATCCGGAGCTATGCCGCTTCGTGCCGCTTGGGCTTCCCTATGGCCCGAAGCCGCGGCTGATCCTGGCCCACCTGAACGGGGAAGCGCTACGGCAGCAGTCGCCGGAAATCGAGGTTGAAGCCAGCCTGACTGCGTTCGTGAAGCGGCTGAAGCTCGACACGGGTGGTCGGACGATCAACACGATCAAAGACCAGCTCGCCCGGTTGGCGGCGTGCTCGATGCGCCTCGGGGTCGTGCGGGACGGCCGGGCCATCACGGTCAACTCGCAGATCGTGCATTCCTTCGACCTGTGGTTTCCCAAGGAGGACGGGCAGCGCGTGCTGTGGCCTTCCACGGTGCGCCTGTCGCGCGAGTACTTCGACAGCCTGGCCAAGCACGCGGTGCCGCTGCACGACAAGGCGCTGATGGCCTTGTCGGGGTCCGCAATGGCGCTGGACGTGTATGCCTGGCTGGCGCAGCGGCTGCACCGGATCGAGTGGGGCCAGCGCGTGTTCGTGCCCTGGCCTGCCCTGCAAGCCCAATTCGGCTGGCACTACGACCGGCTGCGGAAGTTCCGGGAAGTGTTCACCCAAGCGGTTCGCCTCGTGCACAGCCAATACCGGGCGGCCGACATCAGCCTAGACGGGCGAGGGATGATTCTGAGGCGCAGTCCACCCCCCGTGAAGGGCCGCACCGGCATCGTCGTGCAGGTGCCCTGACGAGCACGAGCACTTTGCAGGAAAAGCCTGTGGATCAATAACTTATCCACGGGCACTTTGGGGCGCTTGGCACGGGCACTTTGGGGCGCTTGGCACGGGCACTTTGGGGCACAACCCGATAGTTTATCCGTTAGTTCTTCCGGTAGTTGGTCGCGAGGTGCGTGGATAACCGGGATAACCCCGTCAGCGCAGCCCGTGCCACGGTGCTCGCTGCGGGCAAGGGGTGGGTCCTCCCCGTGCTCGCCATGCTCGCGCCCAAGCGGGCGCTGCGCGTGGCTGCGCGCGGGTCCGGTCCCGGCGCCAAGCGGCGCCGCCCTTGC
>CALMVT010000395.1 GCA_937873175.1 uncultured Acetobacteraceae bacterium
GGCCTCCCTCTGTGAAGCACCCGGCCCATGCCTCTTGTCCTACTTGCGCGCCATCAAGCGCGCCGCCAACTCGCCGGCGAGACGCACCGTTCCTCGTGGCTTCACAACGGTGACGGTGCGGGGACGCCGAACCATCAGGCTCGCCGCCTCGCCTGCCATCGCCATGACGGTCATCGATTTCCGCAGTTCCACGATGGCCTGCTGGCGGATCATTTTCGCCTCATCCTCGACCGCATCCGGCTTGTTGCTGAAGGCGAGATAGCCGAGGATCGCCGCCAGAATCACGTCTACCGCTAGGAGAATCAGGCTGGCGACCAAGGGCGAGATCGCCGGCACCATCGCGTTGTAGGCGACTACGTGCAATAGCACGAACACGGCAATCCCGAACACCGCGGCCCCGACGCCGTAAGCCGCACGCCTGCCCTGGCGGACGGCGACCCGGCGCAGGCGAAGCGCCTCCGCCGAGGCCGCGACCTTGGCAAGCTCAACCGTACGCATCCGGGTTAACGGGCGATGCGGCCGAGCAGGTAGCCCGCGCCGGCCGCAATCAGGATGGCCACGATGGGCGACTCACGCACATGGTCGGACAGCATCTCTGTTTGGTCCGACGCCAGGTCCCGGGCTTGCCGGGCGTAGTCCTCGGCAGTCCCGGCGGCACTGCTGATCGCTGGCGTCACCCGCTCGGCCATCAAGGTCTGCACCTGGGCGCGGAGTTGCGCAATCTGCTCCTTGGCGTCCTGGGCCGCGTCGTTGAAAGCGCCTGAAGCCGTCATCGCCGTTTCTCCTCTGATGATGAGAGGCTGAACGCAGGGTTTTCCGGTCGGTTGCCCCGGCCGGAAAATCCGTGGCGCCTCGCAGTCAGGCAGCCGCAGCGATGACGTGGAAGAAGCTGCCGGTGACATGGCCACGCCGCCCGCCCGCTCCGCCCAGGCTTGCCCCGCCCGCGTCCCGCAAAGTCGCCAGGGGCGCATCCTTCCCGGGATCGACCGTGCTGGCGTAATGGAATTCATGCCCGCGGACCACGGCGCCTGCGGCGCCGATCGGGGCGTCGGCAAGCAGCGTCGCTTCGCGGTATCCCAGGTGAAGCCTGCGCCGCGCAAAGCTGGTTTCGTGCCCGAGCAGGCCGGCCATGGCGTGCCGGACGCCGGCGGCGTCTTCGATCCCCTGTCCCAGCACCATGTGGCCGCCGCACTCGCCGTGCACCGGGCGGGTTTCGGCGAACCGGGCAAGGCCCGCCATGAAGCGCCCGGCGCCGGCGAGACGTGCCGCATGCAGTTCCGGGTAGCCGCCGGGCAGCCAGCACACGTCGCAGCGCTCCGGCGGCGGCTCGTCGGCCAAGGGCGAGAAGCGGACGATCTCGGCCCCGGCGCGGCGCCAGTCCTGGACGAGGTGGGCATATATGAAGCCGAACGCGGCATCGGCCGCCAGCGCCACGCATTGGCCCGGTGGCGGCAAAGCGGCAACCGGTGCGGCGGGACCGTCCACCGGCGCCGCATGCCGCAGGATAGCATGGAGGTCCAGGCACTGCTCGGCCTTGTCCGCCAAGCGGTGCAGGAGGTCCGGCAAGTCCGGGTGCTCGGCCGCCTGCACCAAGCCGAGGTGGCGCTCCGGCAAGGACAGCGAAGGATCGCGCGGCAGGGCGCCCAGCACGGGCAGGCCAGCCGCCTCGATGGCGACCGTGGCGCCGAGGCGGTGCCGCTCGCTGCCGACCCGGTTCAGCACCACGCCGCACACGGCAACCGCCGGGTCGTGGGCGGCAAAGCCGCGGGCAACGGCGGCGGCGGTCTGCGACTGCCCGGTCACGTCCAGCACCAGCAGCACCGGAAGCCGAAGCCGGGCCGCCAGATCCGCTGCCGCTCCGCTACGCCCGGGCGGCCCGGCCACCCCGTCGAACAAGCCCATGGCCGACTCCACGACCAACACCGACGCGCCGACCGCGGCCTCATGCGCCAGGTGGGCGAGCAAGGGCGGCGGCATCGCCCAGCTATCAAGGTTCAGCACCGGCGCGCCGCTGGCGACGGCGTGGAAAGCGGGATCGATATAGTCTGGCCCGGATTTGGCGGCCCGTATCGCCAGGCCCCGGCGACGCAGCGCCGCAACCAGCGCCAGCGTCACCGTGGTCTTGCCGGACCCGGACCGCGGCGCGCCGACCACGAGGCCCCTCGGCATCATTGCACCCCCGCCTTATATCCCGCACCGTGGAAGAACTGCGACCGCTGCGCCGGGGCTGGACGACCGGGGCCTGCGCCACGGCGGCGGCGAAGGCCGCGTTCGCCGCCCTGCTGACCGGCGACTTCCCGGACCCGGTTGAGATCACGCTGCCGCGCGGGCAACGCGCCTCGTTCGCCCTCGCGGAAACGGCGCTGGAGCCCGGCACAGCCATGGCAGGCGTGGTCAAGGACGCGGGCGACGACCCGGACGTGACGCACGGTGCGCTGGTGTTCGCGCGCGTTTCCGCCGGGCCGCCCGGCGGCGGCGTTTTGTTCCGCGCCGGCCCCGGCGTCGGCACCGTGACCCGCCCCGGCCTGCCCATCCCACCCGGCGAGCCAGCCATCAACCCGGTGCCCCGCGCCATGATCCGCACGGCGCTCGCCGAACTCGCCCCCGCGCCGGATGCGGTGGTCGAGCTGTCGATACCCGGCGGCGAGACCCTGGCGGCGCAGACTCTGAACGGCCGGCTCGGCATCGTGGGCGGGTTGTCGATCCTCGGCACCACGGGGATCGTGGTGCCGTATTCCTGCGCCGCCTGGATCGATACCATCCACCGCGGCATCGACGTGGCCCGCGCGGTTGGCCTCCATCATGTGGCCGGCAGCACTGGAAGCACGTCGGAAGCGGCGATCCAGGCGCTGCATGGCTTGCCGGATACCGCGCTGCTTGAGATGGGGGATTTCGCCGGGGCGTTGCTGAAGTATCTGCGGCGGCATCCGGTGCCGCGCGTCAGCATCGCCGGCGGCGTCGCCAAGATGACCAAGCTGGCGCAGGGCCGGCTTGACCTGCATTCCCGGCACGGCTCGGCGGACCTGCCGGCGCTCGCGGCGTTGGTCGCCGACCCGGCGCTGGCCGGGCGGATCGCCGGCGCCAACACAGTCGCGGAAGCGTTCGCCGACGCCACCGCGGAAGGCGTGCCCTTGGGGGATGTGGTGGCCCAGGCAGCGTGGCGCACCGCGGCGGAGGTGCTGGCCGGCACGGATACGGCGCTGGAAGTCGTGCTGTTTGACCGCACCGGCGCGCTGATGGGACGAACGGGCTTTGACCGGGTTCACGCCGCCCCATCCCGGAACCGCCGGGGGTAATCGGGGCTGTAAAGCGCGCTGTCGCGGAACCCTTCCGGCTGCAAGGCGCGGCCTACCAGGACCGTGGCGGTCCGCTCGGCCGGGTCGGCAGCATGGGCGGCGGCGATGCTGGACAGCGGGCCGCGCAGGACGCGCTGATCGGGCCAGGCGGCGCGCACCACGACCGCAGCCGGGCAGTCCGCGCCGTAGAACGGCAGGAGGGTGGCCACAATCAAGTCGAGCTTGTCGATGGCAAGGTGGATGGCGAGCGTCGCGCCGGTGGCGGCAAAGGCGGCCAGCGTTTCGCCCGGCGGCATGGCGGAGGCGCGGCCCGGCAGCCGGGTGAGCACGACGCTCTGCGCCACCTCCGGCACGGTCAGCTCCGCCCCCAGCGCAGCGGCGGCGGCGGCGAAGGCCGGGACGCCGGGGGTCAGGGTCCAGGGAATGCCGTGCCGGTCCAGCCGGCGGAGCTGCTCGGCGACTGCGCTGTAGATCGACAGGTCGCCGGAATGCAGCCGCGCCACGTCCTGCCCGGCGCGATGGGCGGCGATGAACTCGGCCTCGATGGCGTCGAGCGACAAGGGCGCCGTGTCCACCAGTCGGGCGCCGGGTCCGCAGTGCTCTAGCAGGGCCGGCGGCACGACCGACCCCGCGTACAGGCACACCGGACAACGCGCCAGCAGGTCCTTCCCGCGCACGGTGATCAGGTCGGCAGCGCCCGGCCCCGCGCCGATAAAATGCACCGTCACGGCCCCGCCAGCGCGCAGGTCACGCCGCTCCCGGCAATGCGCGCAAGCAACAGCCGCCCGTCGGACGCCGCGAGCGCCGCGCCCTCCGCAACCGACGCGACGCCGGTTTCGCGCTCGGCGAGGTCGGACCGGGTGGGGCAGCGCGGCTGCACGGCGATCAGCGCGGCGGCGTCGATGAACGCGATGGGCAGGCCGAGGCGGTCGGCGGCGTCATGCAGGCCGGGCGCGCCCTGCTTCCAGTCCGGGGCGGCGAGCGATCCGACGACGCAGCCGGCCTGCACCTGCGCGGCCTGCACCAACCGCACGATGTCGTCCGCGGCGCACCCGCCGCGGAATCCCAGCCCGGCGACGATCACGCCTTTTCCGCCAGCCATTGCGTGACGGTGATGGCCGGTCGGTATCCGTGCAGGCCGCCGATGCGGTCCAGCCGTTCCACCGACAAGCGCGACAGCGTGCCGCCGAACCGGGCGCGGGCGGCAATCAGCGCCGCTTCCGACTCGACCGTGACGGCGTTGGCGACCATTCTTCCGCCAGGCGGCAGGGCGGCCCAGGCGGCGTCGATCACCCCCGGCTCGTGCGCGCCGCCGCCGATGAACGC
>CALMVT010000396.1:0-1070 GCA_937873175.1 uncultured Acetobacteraceae bacterium
ACGCCCGTCGTCGAACCGGAACCCATTCAGGCTGAAATCGTCACCACGACCTAGGGTCCGCCGTTCGCCGGCCAGACTGCCGCGCCGCAGCACCACGACCCGGTCCGACACGGCGAAAATGTCCTGGAGGTTGTGGCTGATGAAAATGACGCCGCGGCCCTGGCTCTTGAGGCCGCGGATCAGCGCCAGAACCTTGCGCTGCTCGGGCACGCCGAGCGCCGCGGTCGGCTCGTCCATCAGGATCACCCGGGCGTTCCAGTAAATTGCCCGGCCAATCGCCACCGCCTGCCGCTGCCCGCCCGAAAACCGGCCGACCGGGGCTTGGAGGCGGTCCACATGGAAGTCGAGCCGGGCCATGGTCTCCTTGGCGGCGGCCGCCATGGCCTTGCGGTCGAGCATCGGCAGGATGCCGAGCAAGCGCCGCATCGGCTCGCGGCCTAGGAAGATGTTGGCGCCGATCGACAGGTTGTCGGCCAAAGCGAGGTCCTGATAAATCGTCTCGATCCCGGCCCGGCGGGCGGCCTCGGGGGTCGCGAAATGGACCGGCTTGCCGTCGAGGCGGATCTCGCCGCCATCGGCCGGGTAAACGCCGGAAATGATCTTGGTCAGGGTCGATTTGCCGGCGCCGTTGTCGCCCGCAAGCGCCACCACGTCGCCGGGGTGAAGTTGCAGGGAAACGCCCTTGAGCGCCTCCACGCCGCCGAAGCGCTTGGACGCCGAGCGGATGTCCAGGATCGGCTGGCCAGCCGCGCCAAGGGTCGAAGCGGGCGCGTCCATCAGCCGTCCCCACCGAGGCGGCGCTGCGTTTGGTCCACCAGCACAGAGATGATGATGACCACGCCCACCGCGACGAACTGCCAGAACGGCTCCACGTCGATGAACACAAGCCCGTACTGGATCACCGCGATCACCAGCGATCCCGCCACCGTCCCGAAGATGGTGCCCGAGCCGCCGAACAGGCTGGCGCCGCCGATCACCACGGCGGCAATCGAATCAAGCAGCAGCGGCTCCCCGGCCTGCGCCGCGCCCGCCGTGAAGCGCGCGGTGTAGAGCACGCCGCCCAGCCCGGC